>JBEKFJ010000091.1:0-10759 GCA_050013355.1 Oryzomonas sp. | reverse complement strand
ATAACGAAGGTGACGAACCGGCCTTCACCCAGCCGCTCATGTACCGGCAGATTGCGACCCGCCCCCCGGTCAACAGGCTATATGCCGATACGCTGGCGGAAGCCGGATTTGATGCATCGGAGCTGACAGGTGTCGAACAACGGATACAGGACCGCCTCGACAGCGCCCTGCAAACGGAACCGCAGGCGGAGGAGGTCGGCTTTCATCAGCAATGGAGCGACATCGGCCGTGAGTATCGCCCTACCGGCGGCGAAACCGGCGTTCCGGCGGACAAACTGGCGGCTCTTGCCCGAACCTTGACGGAGCTGCCGCCCGGTTTCACCCCCCATCCCAAGATTCAGTCATTGATCAACAAACGCTATGAAGCGGTGATGAGCGGAAACGGCCTCGACTGGGGCAATGCCGAGACCCTGGCATACGCCACCCTGCTTGACGAAGGCATACCGGTCCGCCTCTCGGGGCAGGATACCAGAAGGGGGACCTTCAACCACCGCCACTGCGTCCTGCACGACATCAACTCCAACACCACCCATATGCCGCTGGCTGCGACGGCCCGGGCGGGGGCCTCATTCCAGGCCTGGGACAGCCTCCTGTCGGAGTTCGGCGTGCTCGGGTTCGAGTACGGTTATTCCCTGGAGACCCCCAACGGCCTGATCATCTGGGAGGCCCAGTTCGGCGATTTCGCCAACGGCGCCCAGGTCATCATCGACCAGTTCATTGCCAGCGGGGAAACCAAATGGGACCGCGCCAGCGGGTTGGTCTTGCTGCTCCCCCACGGCTACGAAGGCCAGGGGGCCGAGCACTCCAGTGCACGCATCGAGCGTTACCTGCAACTGTGCGCCCGAGAAAACATGGTGGTGGCCACGCCGTCAACACCGGCGCAGATGTTCCATCTGCTGCGCCGCCAACTCAGGCAACCCTTCCGCAAACCCCTGGTCGTCTTTACGCCCAAAAGCCTGCTGCGCCACCCGGTCTGCGTTTCCTCGCTCGACGAATTGCAGCGAGGTGGCTTCAGGGAGGTGATCATCGACAGCGCCGACACCCTTGGCGTGACCCGGGCGCTTCTCTGCAGCGGCAAGATCTATTACGAACTGCTCGAAGAATACGGCCGGCTGGGAAGAAGCGACATTGCCATCATCAGGATCGAACAGCTCTACCCGCTCCGCAAGGACCTGATCGCAGAGCTCGTCGGGGCATTCCCTCCGGGGGTGCGTTTCACCTGGGTTCAGGAGGAGCCGGAGAATATGGGGGCATGGCCCCATCTGCGCCATTACCTGACTGAAATAGCGGAATCCATTCGTTACGTGGGACGCCCGGAAGATAGCTGCCCCGCCGTCGGCTCCCATCGAATCCATGCCGAAGAACAAAGCGCCATCATCCGCGCTGCATTCGCCGACTGACCTAATCAACTATCCAGGGATTTTATGCCAAATTTGTTATTCATATCCGACAACCCCAAGCTGGAGCAGGTCAGGGATCTGCTCCAGCCGATGCTCAAGCTTGAAATCGGCGTAACGGCAGACCTGGAAAGCGCCATGGAGGTAGTCCTCAACCATCATCCGCCCGTCATCTGCATCCAGGAACAGATGGCAGGGACAACGGCCAAGGAGATTGCCGGACAGATCCGGACCATACCGGAAAACGGGGCACCCCTGTTTTTCCTTTTGCGCGAGGGAAACGACACCACCGTGCCGCCTGAACAGCTCTTTGAACAGGTCATCGACCTGAACCTGCCCGTAGAACAGCTTGCCAAGAGCATTCTCCGCGCAGTTCTCCGGCCCGCCTTCAAGCTCCGCTGGAGTGAGGGTCGTGAACCGGAGGGTCCGGCGGTTCCCCTCCAGGAAGAGACGGAGTCCGACGGGGCACCCGCTGCGGCGACCAAAGGCCAGATCCCGGCTGAACTGTTGAAGGCGTTTGAACATAATTACCGCTCCAGGCGCCGCGGCAGATGGATGAAATATGCCGCCGTCTCCCTGACGGCATGCCTGGCGGTGTTCGCTTGGTACCTGACCTCCCGCAGACACGAACAGGGCGGCGGCGTCTCCCAAACACTCCCCGCACGGCCGACGGCGCAACGGCTGGCGACTGCCCCGGTTCCGCCGGCCCCAAAAAGCACCCCTACCCCGGCCCCCTCTTCCGCGGCAATCGTCCGGAATGCTCCGGCGACCCCGGTTCCACCGGCCAAAAAGAGTACCCCTACCCCGGCCCCCTCTTCCGCGGCAATCGTCCGGAAGGCTCCGGAAACCCCGGTTCCACCGGCCAAAAAGAGTACCCCTACCCCGGCCCCCTCTTCCGCGGCAATCGTCCGGAAGGCTCCGGCTGCCACGCGCAACCCTGCAGCCGTTACGGCCACGGCCTCCAAGCTGCCGTCGTTTATCCCTGAAAAAGGCCGGGACAGCGCCTACTCCCGGCAAAAACCGGGGTGGGAGCGTTATACCGATGCAAACCACGAGTTCCGCATCTTCAGATCGGGCAACCGCATCAAAACCATCCAGGTGCTGGCTGCCACGCCAGTCGCCATCAGCGAGGCTTTTCTGAAATCAGTCCTGGGTGAAATTTCAGGAAAAACCACCTATCAGGAAACCTTGCAAGAGGAAGAGCATGGCTTTTTGGTCAAGCGCGGCAGCGCAGGGCCCGGCGTCAAAATTCTGATCTATACCCAAAAATCCCGGATTCGAGCCTTTGTGATCTCCATCAGTTGAAGACGTTGCATGTATTATCTTTATCACACCCCAGGAGCCTGAAATCTATGAACAAGATCGTAGCAATTGCCGTGTTGTGCCTCATCTCACTACCAGCCACCCTGTGGGCCGGTTCCACCCCTTCCCTTCCCAAGTCCTACCATTCCTGGCAAAAAAGCGGCCGCAAGGTCGTGACCGACAAAAGCTCGCCGTTTTACGGAATTCATTACATTTTCGCCGATAAGAAGGCCATGAATGGCTATAAGGCCGGCAACAAGTTTGCCGAGGGAAGTTCGATCATCATCGAAAATTTCAACATCAAGGAAGGCTCCGGCTCTCCTGTCGAGGGTTCCAGGAGCATGATCGTATTGATGCGCAAGGATAAGCGCATGAAAGCGACCGGTGGCTGGCTGTTCGCCGGATACGGCGCCGACGGAGCCCCAAGCGGGCTTGACCCCGTGAGCACCTGCTTCGGCTGCCACCAGAAGGACGCTGCCCAAAAGGATTACGTCATCTCCACCATCAGCGATTTCAAGAAGTAACAATACGGCGCATCCAGGAGTTGGAGCTTCTCGCGAACAACATCCTTCTGCTCGGCAGGGACGGCAACTAAATGGGTCAGAACAATGAAAACTTCTTCCTGGGCCGGCAACCGATCCTCAATCGCAGGCAGGAGATCGTCGGCTACGAGTTGCTCTTCCGCGCCTCCACCGAAAATCGCGCGGAATTCGACAGCCACTCACAGGCCTGCACCAGCGTCATCACCAGTGCCCTGACGACCTTCGGCCTCCAGGAGGTCCTAGGCGGAAAATTCGGTTTCATCAACATCTACCTCGGCCTGTTTCACTCGGAATTGCTCGAACTGCTCCCGATCGGACAATCGGTTCTCGAACTGCTGGAAAACATCAAGCTGGACGACCATGTTGCCGAACGGTGCCGTGAGCTGAGAAAACTCGGCTTCAAGCTGGCCCTGGACGACCATGTGTACAGCCCCGAATATCACGAGTTTTACTCTGTCGTCGATTACGTCAAGATCGATATCCTCGATACCGGCGCGGAAGAGCTTCCGGAAATCGTCCGCAAGTTGCGCCAATGGCCGGTTAAGCTATTGGCCGAAAAGGTCGAGACCTTCGAACAGTTCGAAACCTGCGCCGGACTGGGCTTCGATTACTTTCAGGGATATTTTTTCGAACGCCCGGTCGTTCTCAACAAAAAACGGCTCGATGTTTCAAGCAGGGCCATGCTGACGTTGCTCCAGCAGCTTGCCGTGGACGCCCCGCTCGAAGAGCTCGAACAAACCTTCAAGGAAAACCCGAGCCTCTCCTACAACCTCCTGAGGCTGGTCAACTCGGTAGCCCTCGGCATGCGCGAAAAGATCAAAACCCTCCGGCATGCCATCCTTATGCTGGGGACCGACCACCTGCGGCGCTGGATCCAATTGTCCCTGTTTTCCGGCAGCGACGCACGGGGTATAGATCATCCTCTCCTGGAGATGGCAGCGGTGCGGGGTCGCCTGATGGAAACGCTGGTACTCCAGAAACTGCGTCAGCCCACCTCCTCCGAACAATCGGAGGAAGCCTTCATGACCGGTATCCTGTCGCTTCTTGACATACTTTTTGAAACCCCTATGGAAGAAATCATCTCGTACCTCAATCTTAACGAGGAGATATGTGCTGCCCTGCTCGACCGGTCAGGGCGGCTGGGCGAACTGCTCTCTCTTGCCGAGAAGCTGGAAGTGACCGATTTTGACGCCGTCAAGTCACTGCTCGACCGATGCGGCATCACTCTCGACGAGTTGTTGGCGGCGCAACTTGAGGCATTCAACTGGCGCTCAGGCGTCCTGACCCACTGACAGGTTGTTGAAAATCTACGGGGTACGTGTCTTGTGCGGTTAATTCATTCCTTGTAATTCCGGTTCTTTTAGCCCCTGGCTGCGTTACGGCTTCTCGGCATAGTCTTGCTATGCCTGCGTCGCCGTGCCTTGCCAGGAACTAAAACTCCTCGGGATTACTGCAGCGAACTAACCGCACAAGACACTGGTCTGCGGCGTTGCCGCTCGCTCGAAAGCGGGAGCGTACCGAAGGGTACGCCTCGCTTCCTCACTCGCTTGCGCCTTGCATAACGGCCTCCTCATGACGATTTACAAGAACCTACTAATGTGACAGGCGGGGGAAAACCAGTTCCTTTCCATCCTTGACACCCCTCGTCTTTTGCGGTAGCCTAGCATGTCCTGCCATTGGACATGCCTGATTCCGGGGCGCATTCAAACACCAAGCCTGCAGGCTTCCACGCGGTTTTTCGACGTGCCGGTTCGTACGCCGTTGCCGAGCCCCCCTGTTTGCCTGTTTTCCTTTGAATCCGCCCCTTGTGGTTTACCACTCGAAATTCCTTGCAAGGTCACGTCGGTATGAAAATCACAGCCATCATCCCTGCACGTTACGCATCCACCCGCTTTCCCGGGAAAGCCCTGGCCGATATCGGGGGCAGACCGATGATTCAGCATGTCTACGAACGGGCGTGCAAGGCATCCCTGGTTTCGCGGGTTATCGTGGCAACAGACGACACGCGCATCGCCGACGCCATACACCTGATCGGCGGCGAGGCGGTCATGACCTCCACCAACCATGAAACGGGCACCGACCGCCTGGCAGAGGTGGCAAGCGGCCTGGATTCGGATATCATCGTCAATGTTCAGGGTGACGAGCCGCTCATCTCTCCGGAGATGATCGACCAGGCGATCGAGCCGTTCCTCAGCGACCTTGCCTTGAAAATGGGGACCTTGAAGACCCGCATCAAGTCTCTGCACGACTTTTTGAGTCCGAACGTGGTCAAGGTGGTTACCGGGGTGGATGGATGCGCATTGTATTTTTCGCGCTCGCCGCTCCCGTTTTTTCGCGACAAGTGGCAGGATCTCAAAGACGAATCCTTTAGAATCGGCAAACTGCTCTGTTACAAGCATGTCGGCCTCTATGTCTTCCGCCGGGACTTTCTTCTCCAGTACGCCGCCATGCCGCAGACCTTTTTGGAGATCTCGGAGAAACTGGAGCAATTGCGGGCCATAGAGAACGGCATACGCATCCGTGTGGTCGAAACGGAATTTGAATCCATCGGCGTTGACACCCCCGATGATCTGGCAAAGGCGCAGGAGCGCTACCGAAGATTGACGCAATAGATAATTTTTGCCGTCCCTACAGGAGCAGATTTAATGAAAACCAAGTTCATCTTCATCACCGGCGGGGTTGTCTCATCCATCGGCAAGGGGCTTGCAGCCGCCTCGCTGGGAGCGCTGCTTGAGGCGCGCGGCCTGCGCGTTACCATGCAGAAACTGGACCCCTATATCAACGTCGATCCCGGCACCATGTCACCCTTTCAGCACGGCGAGGTCTTTGTCACCGACGACGGCGCCGAAACCGACCTGGACCTGGGGCATTACGAACGCTACACCAACGCCCGCCTCTCCAAGAAAAGCAACTTCACCACCGGCCAGGTCTATTTCTCCGTTATCGACAAGGAACGGCGCGGAGACTATCTGGGGGGAACGGTGCAGGTCATTCCCCACATTACCGACGAGATCAAGAGCAAGGTTATCGAGAACGCCAAAGGGGCCGACGTCGCGATCATAGAGGTCGGCGGCACTGTGGGCGATATCGAATCCCTCCCCTTCCTGGAGGCGATCCGCCAGTTCCGATACGACCGCGGACACGGCAATACGCTCTACATCCACGTCACCCTGGTGCCCTACATCCGCACAGCCGGCGAGTTGAAGACCAAACCGACCCAGCATTCGGTCATGGAATTGCGCAAGATCGGCATCCAGCCCGATATCCTGCTCTGCCGCTGCGACCGGGAACTTCCCCAGGAGATGAAGAAGAAGATCGCCCTGTTCTGTAATGTGGAGGAGAAGGACGTCATACAGGTGGTTGACTCGGAGCACATCTATGCCGTCCCCCAGGCGCTCAGCAAGGAACGGCTGGATGAACAGGTGGTGGACAAACTCAACATCTGGACCAAGGCCCCCGACCTGACCCCATGGCAGGATGTGGTCGAGACCCTGCGGCACCCCAGTCATGGGGAGGTGCGCATAGCGGTGGCCGGCAAGTACGTCAACCTGACCGAATCCTACAAGTCCTTGGCCGAGGCCCTGACCCACGGCGGCATCGCCAATGACTGCCGGGTGTACCTGAAATACGTCGATACGGAGAAGATCGAACGGGACGGCGTTGGCGGCCATCTCGACGATGTGGACGGCATCCTGGTGCCGGGAGGGTTCGGCGAGCGCGGGACCGAAGGGAAGATCACCGCCATCCAGTTTGCCCGCACCGAAAAAATCCCTTTTTTCGGGATATGCCTGGGGATGCAGATGGCGGCCATCGAATTCTCCCGCAACGTCTGCGGCATTGAGGACGCTTGTTCAAGCGAGTTCACGGAGTGCGGCTCCCCACTCATCCATCTGATGGAGGAGCAGAAATCCGTCAGCAAAAAGGGGGGGACCATGAGGCTTGGAGCATACCCCTGTTCCGTTGCCAAGGGGACCCTTGCCCATGCAGCCTACAACGAGACCGAGATCTCCGAGCGGCATCGCCACCGCTACGAATTCAACAACAAATTCCGCTCCGCCCTCACCGAAAAGGGGATGATCCTGTCCGGCATCTACAAGGAGAAGGATCTGGTGGAGATCATCGAGCTCCCCGACCATCCCTGGTTCCTGGGGTGCCAGTTTCACCCCGAATTCAAGTCCAAACCGCTCCAGCCCCACCCGCTCTTCCGGGCTTTTATCGGCGCAGCGCTTGCGCACCGCGCTGTGAGGTAGACCATGACCCGCGAGATCGCAATCAACGACGTGAAGATCGGCGCAGGCCGGCCTCTGGTGCTGGTGGCCGGCCCCTGCGTCATAGAGTCGGAGGCGGCGACCCTGCGCCATGCCGAGCGGCTGATGACCATCTGCAACGGCCTGTCCATGCCGCTCATCTTCAAAGCATCCTATGACAAGGCAAACCGTACCTCTATCGGCGGCTTTCGGGGGCCGGGGATCAGGGATGGTTTGAAGATCCTTGCCAAGGTCAAGGATTCCCTCGGATTGGCGGTACTCTCGGATATCCATTCCATCGAGCAGGTGGCGCCGGCGGCAGAGGTGCTGGACGTGCTGCAGATACCGGCCTTTCTCTGCCGACAGACCGACCTTATCGTGGCGGCTGCACAGAGCGGCCGGGTAATCAACGTCAAAAAGGGGCAGTTCCTGGCCCCCTGGGACATGAAAAACGTTGCCGCCAAGGCGGCGGCGGCCGGCAACGTGAATATCATTCTGACCGAACGGGGAGCTTCATTCGGCTACAACAATCTCGTGGTGGACATGCGCACGTTCCCAATCATGCGCTCCACCGGTTTTCCGGTCATTTTCGACGCAACCCACAGCGTGCAACTCCCCGGTGGCCAGGGGGAGAGTTCCGGCGGCCAGCGGGAGTTTGTGGAGTATCTCTCACGGGCTGCCGTGGCGGCGGGCATCGACGGCATCTTCATGGAGGTGCACGAGGACCCGGACAAGGCGCTCTGCGATGGCCCCAACTCCATTCCCCTCAACGAATTGCCGGCGCTCCTCAAGATGCTCAAGTCGATCGACGCACTGGTCAAGTAGTTTCCATCCGCTTTCCCTCCCGGTATCACCAAGGATAGGCATGCATAACTTTCCCTACATCATCACCATCTCCTCGGAAAAAGGCGGAGTCGGCAAGACCACGCTGGCTACCAACCTGGCCATCTACCTGAAGGCCATGCGCGACGACCTGCCGGTCACGATCTTCTCCTTTGACAATCATTTTACCATTGACCGGATGTTTGAACTGGCTGGGCAACAACGGAGGGGCACCGTCCATGAAATGCTGAAGGGCGTTCCGGCAAACGAGGTGGTGCACATCGGCCAGTATGGTGTCGGTTACATACCATCCTCGACCGAACTGGGTGAGCTGGGCGATACGTTCCGGGGGCCCATGAGCCTGACGCGAATGTTCGCCGAATCCGGGTTTGGCGGCATCGTCATCATCGATACCCGCCCGGACTTGAATATCCTGACCCAGAATGCCCTTTATGCCGCGGACCGGGTCCTGATCCCGGTCAAGGACATGCCCAGCCTGGAGAATTGCAAAAACATCTTTGCCTTGTTCGATCAGCGCGGCATCGACAAGAAATCCCTCTTCCTGATCCCCTGCCTGATCGATTCGCGCATCAAATTCGAGGGGCTCTTCAAGGATCAGAAAACCTTGTTGCGTGCCTTTGCCATCAATCGAGGCTACCGCTGCATGGATACCTATATCTCCAAAAGCCCCAAGGTGGAGAGCCTCAACACCAATCCGGAGGGCAAGATCTACCCGATCCTGACTCATGCCCGCGGAACCGATGTCTTTGTGCAGTTTACCGAGATTGCGCGTGATATCCTGCGGCATTACGATGCCGCCCCGGAACCGCGTTCCTGCCTGTACGCTGCCTGGCTGAGGGAAAAGGAGGGCAAAAAAAAGGAGACATACCTCGCCCGTCTTGAGGGCCTGGCCGAGCGCTGCCTGATCTGCGGCGCGCTCCTCACTGAGCAGCCGGAGCAGAGGGGGTTTTACTATGAAACGTCCGATCGTGCCAGCCGCGGCTTCCTGCATAGCGACTGTTTCACCGACCTGCTTTGTGCAACGCTCTACGGCATGACCAGCCAATCCCAGGCCTACGGCGCGGCGCGAATGGTGATTGCCGACCGGGCGCTGAGAACCGTCTCGCTGTTCTTTCCCCAATCCGGGGAGAATACGGCAATACTCGATTATCGACAGTTCAGCATGGAGGGAGAACAACTCTTCTGCAAGGATCTGCCGATGCAGGGTTTCAGCGAGGGAGAATTCGATGGTACGAATGACCGGCTCTTCCTGCTCTTGAATGAATCGCTGGCCGGTTATGAGGGGTCGTTGCGTGAAGGGACCTGGCTGGCGGTGCACCCTGTTGACGCCGGAGCCCCGGAAGCGGTTCTCCAGGATGAGCGCTATCGCTCCCTGCAACAGATCCAGGCAAGGATCGCCGAGCAGCTCGGAAAATCGATGAGGGATGAAAGAATCGGTTGAGAGATGAGAGATGAGAAAGCGGTTTTTACTCATCCCTCATCCCTCATCCCTCATCCCTCATCCCTCATCTCTCATCTCCATTCCGCCGGTTGCCGCCAGCATCTCCGCTGCATGCGCCAAGGCAGAATCCGTGATCCTGGCACCGGCCAACATGCGGGCAACCTCGCGGGTGCGCTCTCCATCCGCCAGCACGACGACCTGCGTTGTCGTCCTGTTGTTTGCCACCTGTTTCTCCACCCGGAGATGCTGGCCGGCAAAGACCGCCACCTGCGCCAAGTGGGTGATACAGAGCACCTGCTGTAATGCGGCGACATTTTTGAGCTTTTGACCCACCATCTCGGAGGTGGCGCCGCCAATGCCGGTGTCCACCTCGTCAAAGATCAACGTCGGCACATCCCCCTCGGGCAGGACCTGTTTGAAAGCAAGCATAAGCCTCGACAACTCGCCGCCGGAAGCAATCCTGGCCAGGGGACGGGGCGGCTCGCCCGGATTGGGGGAAAAGAGGAGTTCAACCCGCTCGTATCCCGTGGCACGCGGCTCCGACAGGGGTTCCAGGACCGTTTCGACGACGGCGTTCTTCATGGCAAGCTGATGCACCTCCGCGGCCAGCTCCCGGGAGAGGGCAACAGCGGCCGCTGTGCGTTGCGCGGTGAGTTCGCTTCCCTGCCGGCGCAGCTCATCCGCAAGCCTCTTCCGCTCGTCTTCAAGGTCGTGCCGGGCCTGTTCCCGCCCCCGCAGCGTCTCGATCTCGCCATCAAGCCCCTGTTTGAACGCTAAAATAGCCTCGACGGTCGGGGCATACTTCCTCTTGAGGCGGCGTATCAGGTCGAGGCGGTCGTCGGCCTGCTGCAATGCGGCCGGGTCGGCCTCGATGCGGGAGGAGTAATCACGCAGCATGATCGCGGCATCCTCAACCTGCAGGTAGGCATTTTCGAGGGAGGCGGCCAGGCCGTCAAGGGTGTGGTCGATGGCGGAGATCTCGGCGAT
>JBEKFJ010000090.1:0-10860 GCA_050013355.1 Oryzomonas sp. | reverse complement strand
TCGGACAAATAGGCGATGTCACCGCTTTTGTCGTACTCGGCCTTCTTGGCCACCAGTTCCCATACAGTCCTACCCTCACGTACCTCATAAAAGCATGCGTCATGTATGGCCATGTCGATGTTCTTGGGAAGTTGCCGAGAGCTCGGCTCCGGTAGGGCCGCCTGGTGTGAGCCTTTCAGGGTAATGGCGGCCACAATGCCGATAATCGCCGATGTGACAAGAATTGCCACTGCCAACCTGATGTTTCCGGTCGATACCATATGGGCGTATACTATATCATCGGCATGCAGGGGTGTCCAGCAAAAGGTGCACCACGCCTGCTTTTTGGCACAAAGATTGAATAATTAACATGAGCCTCTTGCAAAACGTCATGAGGAGGCCGATATGCAAGGCGCAAGCGAGTGAGGGAACGAGGCGTACTGTTCAGTACGTTGAGTTTCCGAGCGAGCGGCAACACAGCAGATCGGCCCCGCAATAGTTTTGCAAGAGGCTCAGGAGGGTAGGTCGTGCCGGACAAAGACGACACCGAAGAACAGGAAACTGCTAAGCCGGTACAACGGCTTTGCAGCGAAATCCAGCTATTCGATCTGTGCGACCTGGAGCAATGCAGCCACAAGCAAGGCCGTTACTGCACCAACGGGGAATTACTGACCCGCTTTGAGCGTGTCTCCGAAAACGACGACACGCTCCGTGTATCGGACTCTTACCTGCCTGAAGAACAGGAGGACGGGGAAGAGGAGGATGACGCCTACGGGGATGGACTGGACGAGCGGGACGATGACGACCAGGGCGACTGGGAAGACGAGTGATACCGAGTCGCAATCAAACGCTGAGTTCGTTGGCTTTGTCGTCGGCTCCTCAACGTAGTATTTGACTACGCCTTCGTCGCCTTCTCCTTGGGCCTGCTAATCATTTTGATTTCAACTCGGTATGAACGGCAGCACGTGGGGATATATAATAAAGGGGGATGGTAATGCCGTCCCTCTTTATTTGTATGTAGGGGCGCTGTTTGCCGCGCCTTTAGGCCCATAGGGGTCCCGATTGGGCGGAGCAAGCGCTGCCCCTACGATTCGGATGTTTTTTGTTCAGATGAACCTCTTGCCGGCGCACTCCTCCCATTGGCTGCGGGAGATGGAGAGGAAGAGGTCGGCGACGTCGGGATCGAACTGGCTGCCGCGAAACGTGCGCACCTCGTCGATGACGGCCTCGAAGGGGAGCGCCTTGCGATAGGGACGGTGTGAAGTCATGGCATCCAGGGTATCCACCAGGGCGAATATCCGGGAGCCGATGGGGATCTGCTCGCCTTTCAGCCCCTTGGGATAGCCGTTGCCGTCAAAGCGTTCGTGATGGGTAAGGATGATCTCGGACGGCTCTTTCAAAAACTCGATCTTTGACAGGATGTCGTATCCGATTTTGGGATGCCGGCGCATCTCGGCCCACTCGGCGTCATCAAGGGCACCCGGCTTGAGCAGGGTATTGTCCGATATGCCGATCTTGCCGATGTCGTGAAGAAGAGCCCCCTTGGCCAGGTGTTCCAGATCGTCCCCGTAGATGCCCAGTTTGGAGGCCATCAGCGAGGTATAGTTCATCACGCGCTCCGAATGGGAGCCCACCTCTTTTTCGCGGGCATCCAGGGCCCTGACCAGGGCGGTCAGGGTATGGTCATATGCCTTGTGCAACTCATTCATGGTGCTGCGGATCTGTTCGGTCTGTTCCAGGACCTTGAATTCAAGACTGATCTGGTAATTTTTCTTGTCGAGTGCGAACATCCGTTTTTCGATGAGGTTTTTGACCGTCAGAAAAACACGATTGATACTGAATGGCTTGGATAGGTAATCGTCCGCGCCGAGGTGGATGCATTCCAGGGCGGTATTCATATCGGAGAGCCCGGTAACCATCAGGACAGCGATATCGGCGTCAACCTTTTTGATGTCCCTGAGCAGGTCCACGCCGCTTCTGCCGGGCATCATGATGTCCGAAATGACCAGATCCACGGGATGCTCGCTCAGGATGCCGAACGCCTCATCCACATTGGATGCCAGATGGCAGACATACCCTTCCTGGAGGAGTGCCGAGGCAAGCAGTTCTCTGATCATTTCCTCGTCATCTACGATCAGGATGTGTTCTTTCATGGAAGTTCTCCGTTAGTTCGTTTCCGTCCGGAAAGGGTTCTTTTCCGCCCAGGCGGCGTCAATCTTCGGGCTTGCTCGTGCGGCGTACCGATGTATGCCTCCGCGCAATCCCTCGATTTCCTGGCCTGGACAAAAAAGCCCTCCTTTCCGAATCGGAAACCAATAGTTTCCATTTGGAAACTCCGATGAGAAACGAGCAGTTTCTACATATCTATCTATCATTCTATCGGCATGTTTACAAGTAGCTGGCTAAAGATTGTATCTCCGGCGCTATTCTGGTATCGTCCCGATAATGTCCTCTTCGGCTGTTATTACGAAGGCAATTAAACATCTCAATGGTAGGGTCGCTGCTTGCTCAGCCCAATCGGGGCGCTACTTGCCGCGCCCTTTAGGCCCCAGAGGGTCCTACATCATGGGTTATGATGTTTAATTTCCGGAGTAGTACCGCGGGCGTCGGATCGATCTCCCCTATGGAGAAAAAATGATGCATGTCTTCCTGCATTACTACACTCCGTCTCCAAGCCCCCCATGTTCCGCCGCTACCCGCTGCTGATCCCCTTCTGGGCGATGGCCGCAGGGCTCTACCTGGCGGACGGCAGTACCGTTACGGTGCCGGCTAGTGTGCTTGCCGCTGTTTTCTGTTGCCTTCTGCTCAGTTGTCTTATCAAAAACAGCGCTCCTTTCCTCCTCTGCTCAGCACTCTTTTTTTTCGTCCTGGGCCTGTATTCCCTGGGATCGTACCTGAGTCCGGATCTACCGGCATGCGACATACGGAATTTTGCCGCACGCACCCCGGTCATGATAGAAGGGATCGTGAAGTCACGACCGGTGACCACCATCCAGGGCAGCAGCTTTGTGTTACAGGTGGAGAGGCTTGTCAAGGAGGGACACCCTGCTCCCGCGTGCGGCAGATTGATGGTCTCTGTGGTCAAGGCCGACGTCGTCCTGGCGCGCGGCGACCGGATACGTTGCGTGGCACGGATTTCATTACCCCATCGGCTCGGGATTCCGGGAGAGTTCGATTACGTACGCTACCTGGCCTACCAGGGGATAACGGCCACGGGCAGGGTGAACACATTGGACCGGATCATCCTGGTTCGCGGTGCGGCCGAAGATTCGCTCCTGCGGCGTTTTGACCTCATTGCCCGCCGGCTTGGCGATTTCATCCGGGCTGAGGTGCCGGACCAGGAACTGTCATCGGTTCTGACCGCCA
Source organism: Oryzomonas sp. (assembly GCA_050013355.1). Lineage (GTDB taxonomy): Bacteria > Desulfobacterota > Desulfuromonadia > Geobacterales > Pseudopelobacteraceae > Oryzomonas. Next base: position 7,515 of record JBEKFJ010000090.1, on the reverse strand, counting down.
TACAGGTCGGTGACCGGAAACGTATCCCCGACCGCCTGGATGACGCCTACACAAATGCCGGAGTAAACCACCTCCTCTCCATTAACGGGTTTCATATGGGCATCATCGCCTGGTTCATCGTCGCGGTAGCCCTGTTTCTTACGACCCGTTCCGAATTCCTGGCACTCCGTCTCGATCTGCGGCGCACTGCGCTCCTGATCGCCGTACCGGCTATGCTGGCCTATCTCTTCCTGAGCGGCTCTGCGCCGGCCACCGTCCGTTCGGTCATCATGCTGGCCGCCTTTGTCCTGGCGCTCCATGTCGAACGGGAGACCGATCCGCTCAATGCGCTACTTTTGACAGCCTTTCTGCTGCTTGCCCTCAACCCACCCAGCCTGTTCGACCTTTCCTTTCAACTTTCCTTCATAGCCATTTGGGGCCTCGTCATCGTCGCACCCCTGGTCCAGTGGTGTGCCGGAAAACTGACGTGTGCCTGGCAGCGCAACCTTCTGCAGTTTGTTGCCGTATCCTGCGCCACGTCGTTCGCCACTATCGTGCCGATTCTGTTCTATTTCAACCAGACCTCGCTCAACGGCATCATCGCCAACTTACTTATTGTCCCGATCCTTGGCTATGGAGCGTTAGTAGTCGGCTTCACCGCCCTGCCGTTTGTCTATCTATTTCCGCCTGTGGCCAGGCTGCTGTTGTGGTGCGCTGCGCAACTCACCGCGCTCTCCAACTGGCTGGTGATCTTGTTCGCCCGGCTTCCGCTTCTCTCCTTCCACGGTATTACCAGCCTGGACATGGCTTGTTTTATATGCTTCATGCTTCTGGTCACCTTCCTGCGCCGCTCCCGAAGCACGTTCGCACTGTGCGCCCTGGTGCCCCTGGTGGCTGTTGTGATCCATGTGAGCAGGCCGGTAACCGTTGACGGGCGCCTGCATATCACCATGCTCAGTGTGGGGCAGGGAGAGTCGCTGCTGGTCCGCTTCCCCAAGGGCGAAACCATGCTGGTGGACTCGGGGGGGTATCTGTACGACAACGGCCGCGACTTTGGCCGGCTGACTCTGGGGCCGGCCCTTGGGAAGCTCGGTGTGCACAGAATCGACTGGTTGGTGCTGAGCCACAGTCACCCCGACCATATCGGCGGGATGCCGTTCATTGTCCGCACCATTCCGGTGAATGAATTTTGGGAGACGATCCAAGGGGGGAGCGGTGAACAGTACAAGCAATTGCGGGCGGCTCTGGCGGAGCGGCACATCCCGAGACGGCCCCTGGCCGCCGGCGACGAATTCACCTTTGCCGGCGGTATCAAACTGACCGTTCTCTCCCCGCCACGGGATGTGGTCAACCGGCGGCCGGCCGCCGGTGAGGTGGATGAGAACGAGGAGTCGTTGGTGTTCCGGCTTAGTTATGGCTCGTTCAGCATGCTTTTCACCGCCGATACCGGATTTCCCACCGAGGAACGTATGGTGGCGGACAGGGCCGAGTTGGCGTCCACCGTGCTCAAGGCGGGCCATCACGGCAGCCGCTTCTCAACGTCGGAGTTGCTGCTCGGCAGGGTTTCGCCATCGGTGGCCCTGATCTCGGCCGGCCGCGGCAACAACTTCGGGCTTCCGGCCCGGCAGACCCTTGAGCGTCTGAGGAGGCGCGGTATCAAAACCTGCCGCACGGACCGGGACGGCACCATTGAATTGACCAGCGACGGGGTTGCCTGGAGCGTAGCAACTCCCTATTGTCCGGATTGATTGCTCAGCGACAAGATAGTTTCCATCCGGAAAGGGTTCTTTTCCGCCCATGCGGCGTCAATCTTCGGGCTTTTCTTGTGCGGCATACCGACGTACGCCTCCGCGCAATCCCTTGATTTCCTGGCCTGGACGAAAAAGTCCTCCTTTCCGAAATGGAAACTGCTCGTTTCTCATCCGGAGTAAACAAGATAAAGCAATTTGACATGCCTTGCTTAAATGCGGTAAAGAGATACTATAATTATCCTGAATCCGTGACACCTTCACAGATTCAGGATTATCTCAACACATCCGCCACGGGCCAACCTGATGGAAAAAATTCTCATAATAGAAGACGACCTTTTTTTTCGGGAAACATTCTCCGACCTGTTGAAGAAGGAGGGGTATGACGTGGCTTGTGCTTCCGGCGGCGGCGAAGGGCTGGAGATGCTTGCCGGAAGCCACTATGACTTGGTGGTTACCGACCTGATCATGCCTGAGATCGACGGCATGGAGGTCTTGTCCCGCGTCAAGGGATCCAATCCCGATATCGACGTCATCATGGTGACCGGCAACACCAACCTGGATTCAGCCATTTTTGCCCTCAAACACGGTGCGCGGGATTATCTGCTCAAACCGGTCAATCTCGATGAATTTCGTCATTCCGTTGCCTTGTGCATACAGCAGCGCAGGCTATTGAATGAAAATGAAGAACTCAAGAAGATGGTCAGCCTGTTTCAAGTCAGCCAGACCATCGCCGGCTGCCTTGAGCTGGAGCGGATCCACCATCTCATGGTCGAGGCGGTGGCCCGTGAGGTAGGTGTCGGACATTATCTCGGCTTTTTCCAGACCGACAATCAACTTGAGCTGAAAGAGGTGCGCGGACTTTCGTCCGATAGCGCCGACTATTACGGCAGGATTGTCCTGTCGGCCCTCCCTGAAAAACTGCCGACAAGTCACCGGATCGACACCCTTGTCCTGCCTGCCGTGGCCGGCAACGCTCACGAAGAGGCCTGCCTGATATACGTCTGCAACAGGGAGATGTTCCACGGAGTGATTGTGCTGTTCAATGAACCGGGCCACCGGTTGCCCGATATCCAGCTTGAACGGAAAAACATCCTCTTTCTGCTTGAGCAGTCTTCACAGGCCTTCGAGAATGCGGAAACCTATTCCCGCGCCAAGGACATGCTCTTTATCGACGATCTGAGCGGCCTGTTCAACCACCGGTACCTGGAGATCGCCCTCAACCATGAGTTGAAACGCGCCGAGCGCTATTCGTCGCACCTTGCCGTTTTGTTTCTTGATATCGACTCCTTCAAGACGGTCAACGACACCTATGGCCACCTGGTGGGAAGCCAGGTACTGCGGGAAATGGGCACCCTGGTGCAAAAAGCGGTGCGCGAGATCGACGTGGTGATCCGTTATGGCGGTGACGAGTTCACCATCATCCTGGTGGAGACCGAATGTGACATTGCCCGCATGGTTGCCGAACGTATCCGGCGGCAGATCGAATCCCATGTCTTCATGGCGACGGAAGGGTACAATATCCGCCTGACCTGCAGCATCGGTTTTGCATGCTGTCCCGATGACACCCTGTCCAAGTATGAACTCCTGGAGATGGCCGACAAGGCCATGTACACCGGCAAGTCCAGCGGGAAGAACTGCGTCAGCCATTTTTCTCCCGTCCCCTGACCCATTCTCACCATCTTACCAACCCGAGGAACACCCATGTCCATTACGGCAATCAAAGGATTCAACGACATCCTTCCGACAGATTCGGATCGGTGGCAGTATATAGAGCAGGCCGCCCGCCGTGTCTTCGAACTGAACGGCTTTTCCGAGATCCGGGTGCCGGTCCTGGAAAAGACCGAGCTGTTTTGCCGCTCGATCGGCGACGCTACGGACATCGTCGAGAAAGAGATGTACACCTTTACCGACAAGGGAGAAAACAGCGTTACCTTGCGCCCCGAGGGAACGGCCGGCGTCATGCGGGCCTTTATCGAGCATAAGCTCTATGCCCAGGACCCCGTGGCCAAGCTGTATTACCTGGGTCCCATGTTCCGCTATGAACGCCCCCAAAAAGGGCGCTACCGCCAGTTTCACCAGATCGGCGCCGAGATCACCGGCGTCAGCGCCCCCCTGGCCGATGCCCAGGTGCTGAACATGCTTGTTCAATTCTTCCGGGAGATCGGCCTGGACGAACCCTCTTTGCAGATAAATTCCCTGGGGTGCCCCGACTGCCGGCCCGCCTACCGAGCGGCGCTGGTGGCATTCCTGGAGGACCGCCTGGACCGTCTTTGCGAGGACTGCCGGCGGCGCTTTACCACCAACCCGTTGCGCATCCTGGACTGCAAGGTGCCGGGGTGCATCGAGGCCGCCGTTGGCGCGCCTTCCGTGCTGGACCATCTCTGCGATGATTGTGCCGGCCACTTTGCCGGCGTCAAGGGATACCTGGACTCGACCGACACCCGGTACAGCATCAACCCCCGCATGGTACGCGGCCTTGATTACTACACCCGCACCACCTTCGAGCTGGTAACCGGCCTGTTGGGCTCACAATCGGCAGTGGCCGCCGGCGGGCGCTACGACGGCCTGATTGCACAACTGGGCGGCCCGGCCATCCCCGGCATCGGCTTTGCCATCGGATTCGAACGCGTGGCGCTGCTCCTGGGTGATAAGGATTTCTCCCGGCAGCCGGACCTGTTCATCACCACCATGGGGGCAGGGGAGCGTGATTTCGCCTTTCGGCTGATGCATGATCTGCTGAGGTTGGGCGTGCGGGTCGAGATGGAGTACGAGGGCAAGAGCCTGAAGAGCCAGATGCGCCGCGCCGACAAGCTGGGCGCGCGTTACAGCGTCGTCATCGGGGAGAACGAGGTGGCCACGGGCAAGGCGGCCTTTAAGCGGATGAAGGACGGGGAGCAGATCGAGGTCCCTCTTGAAGGCGATGACATCAAGAATATGATGGGATGAGGAAACGGCGGGGCGACCCGTCGTTTCCATTATTGGGCATGACTGAGCGTTAAAGGCATAAAATGATCTGTGTACCGATAACTATCCTGATCGTTTCGTCCTACTACCTGCTGCTTTCTTCGCTTTGTACGGAAAGCGTCCTTAACAGGGTGCTTGTCTCTGCAGTCCTGGCGTGCTCGCAAATAGTATTTTCGGAATTACTCCTCGGACTCTTTGATAGGTTGTACCTGCAGCACCTCCTCTGGCTGAACGTTGCGCTTTCCGCCCTCGTGATCGTCATCAGCCTGAGACAGGGCATTGGCTGCATCCCGGACCTTCTCAGGCACGATGTGCGTAACATTGCCGTGAGCGCCGGAGAGGCGTTTGACGGTTGTAACGCCTCGCTTGCCCTCCTGTTTTTCTTCACCTACGGATGGATAGTGCTTTCAGCCTTCTATCTCCCCATCAGGGGAGTCGACGACCTCTATTATCATTTGCCGCCGCTCTTCGAATACATCCAGTCACATGGGATCAGGATGCTGCCGGTAGATGCCCACACGAGCTTCGCCTTTCCTGAAAACGCCGAACTCCTTTTCATGTGGCCCATCATTTTTTCATCCAGCCAGAGCATGCTCAGCTGTCTCAACGTGCCCTTTGTGGTCCTTTCGATTGCCGCGGCCTATGCCCTGTTCCGTTATTTTTGCGCCTCCAGGAGCGACTCTCTGTTCTCGGCGTTTCTCTACGCGCTCTGCCCGGTAGTCATTATGCAGGCCGGGACCAACTACATCGACATCATCGTCTCCCTGTTCCTGCTGATCAGTCTTTATTTTGTATTGAAGTTCCGCGACAACGGCAATGTTGTCTATCTTTACGCTGCATCAGCCGCCATCGGTCTGGTCTGCGGCATGAAATACACTGCGCTGTTCCTGTCAATCCCTTTGCAATTCCTGGCCTTAAGGAGGATCAGGAGTACCGGCTGGCCCCATGTAGTTGCCGCTCTCGGGATAGCCGCTTCTTTGTGTGGATGGTGGTATGTCAGGAACGCCTCTATCCTCGGCGATCCGTTCTATCCGATGGGTATCGCCGCGCATCTGTTCGGCAGACGTGCCCCATCAGGCGCCGGCCTGGTTAATCTGCAGGTCATCGGCTACAATCTCCGGAACTGGTTCCTTCGCTACCCGCTTGAGGACGTGGGCCTGGGTTCACATGACGGCGGGTTCGGGTTAGCTTTCTGGGGGGTCGCCTTCCCGGCCTGGATATATGTTTTTTGCCATTCCCTATTCAACGCGAGGAAGACGGGCATGGCAAAACTCTTCGTTCTGTTTCAGCTTCCGCTCGGTTTTGCCATCCTCTTGTTATTGCCGAAAGGTAACATTACCTACGCAGGCAGGTTTTCGATCTTCGTTGTCGCCATAGGCCTGCTGGCCCTGTGTTTGCTCTTCGAACTCCTTAAAGACAGGGTTTTTACCATCTCGGTCAAGGTGTTGTGCATCATCTTCTCTGTAATGACGGTATCCTTGATGTCGGTCTCGGTTTCGCCGTCGTATAGCCTGTCCGGCGTCCTGTCCGATAGGTTGAGCAACAAGAGGCCCTCCAAATACAAGTACCTGAAAGACTCCTTGGCAGAATACGCGGAATACAGGTACGTTTTTGAACCACTTGACCTCATCACGAGAGACGACCCGAACGGCCTGGACTGTTTTGTTGCTGCGAGGACTAACCTTATCAATGCCGCCCCGGTGTATGGCGACCGGCTTCAGAACCGGGTTCTGAATTTTAGAACCGGCAACCGCAAGTCCGCCGACGTCTACCTCTATTTTTTTTCAGACAGGGTTGATCGACAGATGGGCAAAAGCCTGGTGCCGCAAGACATCCGTATATACGATTCAATAGGCATCCATGACATCTTGACCAGTCGTAACTACGTCATGGTTTCCCATTCCGGGTGCGCCTGTCTGCTCCTGCGCACGTCCATAGCAGCCAGGGCCGGGGTGCGGCAGCAACTGAGTTCGTATTACCGTGATACGTGGCCCGAGGCGGTGGCGGTCGCCCAAAGGGTCGCTCCTGAACTGCGCAAGGACATACCGCTTGTCACCTCGAATCACCTGGGGTACGGACTGAGATACCTTGATTATTCCGCAGGCAGGCCCGACAGGGTGATTATGACCCTGGAAGACATGGAGGAGGAGTCATTTTCCCGGATGGACATTGCAAGCTGCTACACCCTGGGCAGACCTCTGAAGGGTTGTAATTATAGTAAGGTAGCGAACATGGATATAAGCGGCAAAACCGTAGCGCTTTACATCAACACACGCATCGAAGACGTGATAGGGAGGGCTGAATGATAAGGTTTAATATTATCGTCGCGTTTATCATGATCGGGATGTTTTCCCTCATCCACCTCGTCTTTGTTGGCCACGTTTACCTAGTCGGGATAACTACGTTTTTTCAAGCGGCACAACATCTGGCCGTTGTCATAGTAGGCAGTTGAACTTTTGTCACAGAGCCACAGAGACTAAGAGATAATCATTTGAAAGGATTGGAAAATATTTTTATTTCATTTCTCGTCACCGTCCCGGATTCGAGAATATTGGATATCCATAATCTGTGATGTATGAGTCGTTGCGACATACCGTCTGGTTGTCCTTTGATATAGCGCCCAGCAGGATATGTGGGTCAAAATCCGTTCAGGAGCAGATCTAAGGCCGAAAACAGTTCCAGACGTTTCTCGGAAAGATTGGTGACTCTATCCACCAACAGGGCAGATGGAAAGGAAAACAGCTCCGGCAGGGAAGCAAATACATCCTGATCTTCGATCCGGAAGCGCGGGCACAGATTCCCTTCAAACGGTTGGGACAAA
>JBEKFJ010000089.1:0-10884 GCA_050013355.1 Oryzomonas sp. | reverse complement strand
CATCAGCTCGGACTCTCGGACCTTCTCGCCTCGGCTCAACTGATCGACAAGATGCCCAAGCGGGTCGTGCTTTTCGGCATTGAACCAAAATCGATAGAAACCGGGCTTGAGATGTCCGAGGAAGTTGGCGGCGCTATCGGGCAGTTGGCAGATATGGTTGCCCTTGAATTGGCCTCCCTTGGACTGGACGTAACGCCGAAATCGGGAGTTTACCTGCGATAGGATACTGTGGGCCATCAGATAGTTTGCCGGCGCTTCGCTCAGCAGATAATTTCGAAGAGGATTGAAGCCATGCAGATACTCTTGTTTGCACGAGATGGGGTCGGTGACGATATCCGGGATGCCGTGATGCGGATCGCCCCTGAAACCGAGGTATGCAGCGCCATGGGCAGCCTGGTCAGCAGGATCATGAACCCGTCCAGGGAGCCTGTGGTCGCCGTGCTGATCGCCGGATCCAGGAGCGAGTTTGCCGAAATACAACTGATGAAATGGCTGCTGTACGATATCTGCACCATACTGATTCTGCCTGACCTGGATGCGGATACCGTTGCAGCGGGCTACGACCTCCACCCGCGTTTTATGGGGTGCCTGGATGATGATGCGGATGCGATCGCCGCTGTGCTGTGCAAAATGCTTGCCCGTGAGATGGTGGGGCGGCAAGGTGCCATGACATAGTTGCCTGGATGATGACAGGGAGGAGATCGCCGCGGTGCTGTTTAATATGCTGGGCCGGCCGGCTCCGGACCAAACCGTGTGGAGGGATGAGTTACCTGAAGTGGAGTTGATATGGAAGAGGATATCCTTAACATGGTATTCGAGGAGGAGCGGGAGATCCGGGAGATGGTCGCTGCCGAGCAGCAGCGGGCGGACGGACATCTGGCCCGCGTGCGCCAGGAATGCGCGGACCTGGCGGCGCGGGAAAAGGTGCGGTTGCAGGAAGAGCTGGCCGCCGCGGTGGCGGCCGTGGGAGCAGGGGAGGCGCGAAGACGTGCCGAATCCATCCTGGAGGAGGCTGAATGGCGGGCAAAACGGCTGGCCGGGCTTGAGGACGACCTGCTGAAGGAGTTCCTGCAACGAGGGATCAGGTCCATACTACCGGGTGAATGACATGATCGTCGCCATGTCCAAGGTTGAGATTATCGGGCCGATGGAGCTTCTGCTCCCGGTGCTGGACCAGGTCCGCAGCCTGGGGGTGTTCCAGGTCGAACAGGAGATACACGGTTTTGTGGACCTAGTGGATGAAAAAGCGTTTCGGCCGGTCAGGCTGGATAAAAAGACCCTGGCGGAACGGCTGTACTACGAGGATCTGCTGGCACGGATCGATCAACTTGCGGGCTTCCTGCCGAAGCTGTCCATACGGTGCAGTTACCTTGAACCGCAGAGTGTGGTGGCGAGCGTGGCCGACGTCATAGACAAGCATACAACCCTGTGCGGCGGGCTCTGCCGCCGTCGGGATGCCCTGGGGGGCGAGCGGGAGGAACTGCTCCGGCAGACCGCTTTTCTCGATGCCCTGGAACCGCTCTTTAGGACGGCCGGCGAGGGGATGGGGCTTGATTTCATAGGGGTGTCCCTGAAGAGCAGCGAGGCCGTTGACCCCCTCTATCGGCTGATCTCCCGCCTGACGAAAGGCGCCTTTGCCTTTGTCACGGCCAACGGCCCGGAAGGGGCGGTCATCGTGCTGATCACCCTGCCGGTCGGCCTGGCGGGGCAGGTGCGGGACGTGCTGAATGGGGAACGCATCCCGGAACTCGTTTTCCCAGCCTCATTCGGCCAGCTTCCGTTCCAGGACAAGGTGAGGAAGGCGCGCCAGCGGATCACCGACATCTCCGGCGAACTGGAACGCATCAATGCCGAGTTGCAACGGTTCGCCGCCCGCTGGGGGCCGACCTATCACTGCGTGCGGGAGTGGGTGCAGGACCGCCTGGCCCTCCTCACGACCACCGTGGCCATACACAAGACCGACCTCTGCTTCTTCATCCACGGCTGGATGCCCTCTCCGGACGTGGAAAGGCTCCGGGCCGTGCTGAACGGGCAGTTCCTCGGCAGGGTGGTGGTGGAAGAGCAGGAGGCGCTGGAGGAGGAGATGGAGGCCGTCCCCATCGCCATCAGGAACCCCCCCTATTTTCGCCCCTTCGAGCTGTTTTCGCGCATCCTGCCGCTCCCCTCGTATCGTTCCTATGACCCGACCCCCTTCATCGGCATCTTCTTCCCGATCTTCTTCGGCATGATTCTGGGGGATGTGGGGTACGGACTGCTCCTCTTGACCGGCGCCCTGGTCATGTTGAAGCTGTTCCGCACTCGGAGGAACCTGCACGATGCCGCGCTGATCCTGCTGGTTTCCTCCTGTTATGCCGTTGTGTTCGGTTTTCTGTACGGTGAATGCTTCGGCGGATCTGCCGGGGGATGGCGGCTTCTGGAAACAACCCGCGTCATCAAACGGAGCCGAGCGATCATGCCGATGCTGGCATTCTCACTTTCCATCGGCGTCGTCCACATCACCCTCGGCCTGGCCCTTGGCCTCTGGTCGGCCCTGAGGAGGAAGGCGGTCAGGGAGTCCCTGGCAAAGCTCGTGAACATCCTGCTGCTTTTATGTCTGACGGCCCTGGCCGCATCGCTGTTCAAGCCGTTTCCGTCTCCGGTCAGGATGACCCTCAATGTGGCCGTCCTGGCGGCCATCCCGCTTATGCTCCTGACAGGCGGGCTCCTGGCGCCGCTGGAGATGATGAAGAACATCGGCAACATCATCTCCTATGCCCGTATTATGGCCATCGGGCTGGCCTCGGTGCTGATCGCCCAGGTGGCGAACCGTTTCGCGGGGATGACCGGGGATATCTTGACCGGCGCCGTGGCCGCCGGACTGATCCATCTGGTCAACATCGCCCTCGGGGTCTTTTCACCCACCATCCATGCCCTGCGGCTTCATTACGTGGAGTTTTTCGACAAGTTCATCGTCTACGGCGGCCGAAGGTTCGAGCCCTTCAAAAAAACGTCCTGACAGCTGCCGCACGGGGTCACAGGCGAGTTGCCGCTTTCGAAAGGGGGGAAGGAAATGGAAAAGGTATTGCTCGGTTTTGCCGCTGCCCTTGCCATCGGGCTGAGCGCCCTGGCAACCGGGTTTGCCCAGTCCAGGATCGGGTCGGCCGGTGCTGGCACTTTGGCCGAAAAGCCCGAGCTGTCGGGGACGGTCATCATCCTGCTGGCCATCCCTGAGACCATGGTGATACTGGGGTTCGTGGTGGCAGCCATGATCCTCTATCTCTAGGGAGGAAAACCCCATGGGATACCATGAACTCATCGCTTCTCTGCGGCGGGAAGGGGAGGAAAAGGTGGCCTCGATCCGCCGGACGGACGAAGTGGAGGCCGACCGGATCAAGGGGGAGTCCGCAGCTGAGATGCAGGCATTGCGAGACACCTATGCGAGGCGCAGGACCGAGGCCGTTGCCGCCGAGGATGGGAGGCTGGTGGCAGACAGCCGGCGCCAGGCAGAACGGATCAGGCTTCATGCCGAGGCGGCCCTGGTGGAGCGGCTGTATCGCGTGGCGCGAGACTCCCTGGCCGAACTGCGGGATGAACGCTATGCCGGGCAGTTCGCCCGCCTGGTCGGGGAACTGCTCTCCTGCGCCTGGGAGACCGTCCGGGTCAATCCGGCTGATGCGGCACTGGCCCGGAGCCACTTTCCCGGCGCCCGCATAGAGCCGGACAGCGCCATCTCCGGCGGCATGCGGGTGTCGGGCGAAGGGGGGCGGCTCACCAACGACAACACCTTTGAAAAGCGGCTGGAGCGCTACTGGCCCGAGCTTGCCGCCGACGTGACTGCGAAGGTCCTGCGCCTGGTGTGACCAATGGGACTCCTGACCGAACATGGGGGGAGCGGCGTGCCGCTCGCCTACCTCCTGGCGCGTATCACAGGGCGCCGGGCCTACCTGGTGGCGGATTGGCCCCAGGTGCTGGCTGCGGCTGAACCGCTGGCCTCTCTCCCCCCCTCCCCCTATCGCCTAGCCCCGGAAGGGGGGGCGGAGGCGGGGCTCTGGAGCGGGCTCCAGCGTGAGTTTGCCTGGGTCCACTACCAGATGGGGCGCGGCATGCAAACGATCTTTGAGCCGTTTTTCATCCCTTTGGAGCTGCGCACCCTCTTCATGGCCCTGCGCCTGAGCTCCAGGGGAGAAGAGGGGCACACCCTGGCGGGTGTCCTCCGTTTCAGCCTGCTCTGCGCCCCGGTGAAAAGGCTCCTCTTTGAGGGGGCGGACCTGCCGGCCATCCTGGCAGGGGTGGGCGCGTATCTGGATTTCTGGCCCAAGGCGGGGAGGGCTTTGCCGGAGATCCTGCAACAGCAGGGTATGGTGGGGTGCGAGGAACGCCTGGTGGACGCCTGCCTGGAACACGCGGCCCGCAGCAGCCTCCACCCCGTTGTCGCCCTGTTTGTGACCTGGCTCATCGACATGGAGAACATTGTCGCCCTCACCAAACAGTTGCGCTGGAGGATGGCGGAGCATGGTTTCATCGAGGGGGGGAGCATCACAACGACCCACCTCCGGGAGGCGGCCCTGGACCGGGAGGGGGGGCAGGCGCGTCGTCTTATCGGCCGCGTGCTGGGGGTGGAGGAGGCGGACCCCGCCTCGGCCGGTCTGGTCCCGCCCATGGCGGCCCGGTTGGGCAGGATCCTGCGCAGGCAGAGGCAGGAACCCGACGGGGTCGGTCTGATCCTCGATTACCTCTGGCGGCGCCTGGTTGAGACGCGCAACCTGTCCCTGTTGCTGCACGGCGCGGACCTGGACCGGGAGACCCTGGAGAGGGAGATGGTGTCGTGAAGCGGATCGTCTTTATCACCCTCGGGGATGCCCGGCCCGGCTTCGCCCTGGCCGGGTTCCAACAACACACGTCCACCATCGCCGGGGTCGAGGAGGCCCTCCGCGAGGTACTGGCAGACCCGGAGACCAGGGTGGCGGTGGTGGACGAACGGCTGTTGGCGGGCATGGCCGAGGAGCGCTTCAAGGAGATGGGCGCCCGGTGGCCCGGGGTGCTGGTCGTCCTGCCGGCGCCGGAGCAAAAGGGAGCGGAGACCGCGGAGGACTACGCCCTGCGCATCATCAGGAAAGCCATCGGATACCATGTGCGCTTGCAGCTTTAGTGTTCTGTGCAGCAAGCAGGGAAAAGGACCTTGTCATGGACGGAATAATCACCGGCATATCCGGCCCCACGCTCACCGTTGCCATCATCGGCGTGAAGCTGTGCGACATGGTTCTGGTCGGCCATGCCGGGCTGGTCGGCGAGGTGGTGCGGCTGGAGGAGGAAAAGGCGATTGTCCAGGTCTATGAGAACACCCTGGGGCTGGGGATCGGGGAGCCGGTCGTGGGGACCGGGAGGCAGCTTACCGTCACCCTCGGGCCGGGGCTGGTCTCCAACATGTTCGACGGTCTGCAGCGGCCCCTGGAACGGGTGCGCGCCGCTGTGGGCCCCTTTATCCAGCACTGCCGGGACATCCCGCCCCTGGAGGCTACTACAGAGTGGAACTTCGAACCTGACCGGAAAGCCGGGGACGAGGTGGCGGTCGGTGACGTCATCGGCCGCATCAGGGAGGGATCGTTCGTTCATCTGGTGACTGCTCCGTGCGCCGGCAGGCTGGAGCAGGTGCAGTCGGGGGCCTGCACCCTGGCGGAGCCGGTGGCGCGCTACGCGGACGGCAATGGGGTATTCGCGCAACAGGAATGGCCGGTGCGCCGGCCGCGCCCCTTCCGGCGCAAACTCCCCCCGGTGTTGCCGCTCGTCACCGGCCAGCGGGTCATCGATTTTCTCTTTCCCCTGGTGCGTGGCGGCACCGCCATCTTTCCGGGCGGCTTCGGAACCGGCAAGACTATCCTGGAACAGACCATCGCCAAATTCGCCGACGCGGACCTGGTGGTGTACGTGGGGTGCGGCGAGCGGGGCAATGAGATGGCCGAACTGTTGGAGGAGTTCCGCAGCCTGAAGGACCAACGCACCGGCGCCTCACTCCTTTCCCGTACCATCATCGTGGTCAACACCTCCAACATGCCGGTGGCCGCCCGAGAGGCATCCATCTACACGGCCGTCACCATGGCGGAATACTACCGGGACCTGGGGCTGCACGTGCTGCTCCTGGCCGACAGCATCTCCCGCTGGGGGGAGGCCCTGAGGGAGATCTCCTCATCCCTGGAGGAGATGCCTGGGGAGGAAGGGTATCCCACCTACCTTTCGTCCCGGCTGGCAGCCTTTTTCGAGCGCGCCGGGGCGGTGGAGACCCTGAGTGGCGCCATCGGCTCCCTTACTATGATCCTCTCCGTCTCCCCGCCGGGGGGTGACTTCTCCGAGCCGGTCACCCAGGCCTGCCTCCGCACCACCGGCGTGTTCCTGATGCTGGACACCGCCCTGGCCCACAGCCGACATTACCCGGCCATCAACTGGTCCCAGAGCTATTCCCTGTATGCAGCGGGGGTGACGGGCCACTTCACCGCCCAAGTGTCGCCTGCCTGGGGTGAGATGCAGCAGCGCTGCAGGGAGCTGTTGCAGCGCGAGGCCACCCTGCGGGAGGTGGCGGAGATCGTGGGGGCCGAGGGGTTGCAGGACGCTGATAGGCTCCTGATGATGACCACGGAACAGATACGGAGCGAGTTCCTGTGCCAGAACGCTTACAGCGACGATGCCTTTTGCTCCCCCGAGCAGACGGCAGCGCGCATGGGCGCCATCCTGGGGTCCTACGACCGGGTCGAGGCCGGCCTCAAGCAGGGGCTTTCCCTGAAGGAGGCGCTGGGTGGTGAGCATGATGCGTCATGACCTGATCCTGATCAACGCGAGGTGTCTATGAGACTGTGCGAGCATCGATACCGTACCGTCTCCTCCGTCGGCGGGCCGCTCTTGTTCGTGGAGGGGGTCTTCAGCGTCCGCATGGGCGAGATGGTGCAAATTATCTATCCCGACGGCACGTCCGTGGCCGGCGAGGTGTTGAAGATCTCCGGCCGGACCGTACTGATCCAGGTGTTCGGGGAGACCGCGGGCATCGACCTGGGGGCCGAGGTCATCTTCAGCGATACGGTCCGCCGGGCTCCCTTGTCCCGCTCCATGGTTGGCCGGGTCTTCAACGGCTCGTTCGAACCCATCGACGGCCTCCCCCCGTTTATCCCCGAACAGTGGGGCGGGGTGAACGGTCTCCCCATTAATCCCACGGCCCGGGCCTGCCCCGAGGAGTTCATCGAAACCGGGTTTACCGCCATCGATACCCTCAACACCCTGGTCAAGGGGCAGAAGCTGCCTATCTTCTCCTGCGCCGGGCTCCCCTCCCGGGAGGTGGCGGCGGGCATCCTGCGCAATGCGCGCCTGGCGGGGGGAGGCGAGTTTGTAGTGGTGTTCGTGGCACTGGGGCTGACCCACCACGACTATTCCTTCTACATGGACGCGCTCCGGGAGATGGGGACCGGGTTCGTGGCCTTTGTGAACCGGGCCGACGAGCCGGTGGTGGAGCGGCTCCTGGCACCCCGTTTCGGCCTTACCTGCGCCGAGTACCTGGCCTTTGTCTGCGCCATGGACGTGCTGGTGGTGGTGACAGATATCACCAACTACTGCGATGCCCTGCGTGAGGTCTCCACCGCCCGGGAGGAACTCCCCGGCAGGCGGGGCTACCCCGGCTACATGTACTCCGACCTGGCCTCGCTCTACGAACGGGCCGGACGGATCCAGGGGATGGCCGGGTCGGTCACCATGCTGCCGGTGGTGACCATGCCGGAGGACGACATCACCCATCCCATCCCGGACCTGACCGGTTACATCACCGAGGGACAGATCGTGCTGTCCCGGGAACTGCACCAGCGGGGGGTGTTTCCGCCGGTGGACGTGTTGCCCAGCCTGTCACGGCTGATGCAGCACGGCATCGGCGCCGGCCATACGCGGTTAGACCACCGCCGGATCGCCGACGCCCTGTACCGGCACTATGCCAAGGGGCGCTACGCGCGCGGCCTGGAGGCGGTGGTGGGCCGGGAGGGGATGATCGAGGCCGACCGGGTGATGCTCGATTTTGCAGACGCCTTCGAGGCGGAAGTCATCGGCCAGGGCGCGGTCCGGCGGGAGATCGGCGCGAGCCTCGATGCCGGCACGGCCCTGTTGCGGCGATTTTCCCTGGAGGTCACATGATTCATCCCACCCGGACCAACATGCTGTTGCTCAAGGAAAAGGCCCGTTCAGTGACCGGGAGCGTCGGCATCCTTACGGCCCGCCGCCTGGCCCTGATCAGGGAGATCCTGGCCATCTCCACCCCCTTTCTCCAGTCCCGGGCAGAGGTCAAGAAGGCCTACACCAGGGCGCTGACCGAGATGGCCCTCACGAATGGCCTGGAAGGGGACGATTTTGTCGGGTCGTTGCCCATGGAGGCTAGCCGCGACGTGGGTGTGGAGGTGGCGGAACGGAACGTCATGGGGCTCCGCTACCGGGAGATATGGATCCAGGGTGAGGTGCGCCGCCCCCCCGACGAGCGGGGCTATGATTGTCGTTTCACCACGCCGCACCTTGAGGAAGCCATCGGCCTCTTCGAGGATATCGTGACGCAGATGCTGGAGATCGCCGCCTTTGAGGTCAGGATGAAACGGCTGGGGGAGGAGGTCGTGAGGGTGACGCGGCGGATCAGGGTGCTGGAGGAGCGGGTGCTGCCCAGCCTGAGGAGCGAGATCAGGGATATCTCCCACTACATCGGCGAGCGGGAGCGGGAATCGTTCTACCGACTGAAGCGGTTCAAGGAGATGAGAAAGGCATGAGCTGATGCGCTGAATGAGGAGTGTGGGTCAAACTGGGGGCTGGCAGTCTGGAGGGGGATCCTCATGCACCGTCAGGGAGGGTTCCCAGGGAATCCGGCCGTAATGCGTCGCCGGCGAATTGTTTCCGGAGGTAGGGGTATGAGTGAAAAGGCCCGTATAGTAGCAGCCCTCGGAGAGCGCCTCCTCCTCCTGCCTTTTCTCCTCAATGAAGCGCTCGCCGCCAACGACCGCGCCAAGTATCGTCTCACCCTCCTGCAGACGGCCAAGGCCCATGCGGATTTCCCTGCCGAGACCTTTTCGGACTTGCACGCCGAGCGCCTGGCATGCGGCATCGGGGATGCATGGTATGACGACCTTGTGGCCGAAACCGTCAAAAGCGGGGCCGATACGTATGCGCTGCCTCATGTGCGGGAACTCTGGTCGGCACTGGGTGACGATCTGACCGCCATGGTCACTCCTTTCGAAGCGGCACGGCGGCCGGAGGCGGACGCGTTCCGGCTGCGCTTGCAGCAGCTCTCCGCAACCCCGTGCCTTGGGGAGGAGGATGCCATCACCGGAGATGCCATCGCTTCACAGACCTCTGCTGACCCGACCCGCGGCGACAGCCTCCATCTCCTCATCATGGAGATGCACAAGGCACTGAACAGGCTCCAGGCCGAGATCGCCACCGACAGCATCGACGGCGCTTACACCTATGGCGTACGGGGTGGCGACCGCTCCCTTGTCGCCGCCTTCATGAAAGGGGTCGAACGGACGCGCGCCCTCAAGTTCGACCATATAGGCCTGGGGACCACGGCCACGAGGATCGGTGAAAAACTGACCATCCAGAACGATATCGGCACCACGGATGCGCATGTGCTCGTGGTCCACGTGGAGGGAAGGTGCGTTACGACGACCTATACCGACAACCATCTCGCCCGCCTCCTATTCTTCCAGGGCATGTTTGCCGATTGGGATGTTGCCTGGGGAGACGTCCATTCCCGCACCGACCAGGCGTTCGAGGGGGGTGTCTACCACCTGGGCGTGGGTACGTACACCGCCCGGAACAGGGGAGATCTCAAGGCATATCTGGCACACCTGGGCTCGCGCCTGGTGTTTCTCATCGACTGGAACCGGGCACGCAAACGCCTGCAGGTGCTGGTGCCGAGGGAGGATGCCCTGACCTTGCTCTCCTGGGCCGCGGAGAACGACGTCGGCCACATGGCTTTTTTGAAGGCAGGGGGCGAACGGATGATCTTCGATGCCTTGCAGTTCGTGGGAGGCGGGACACTTACCTACGGCGTCACGCTGGCAGAACTACTCGGCAGGGAAGCGGCGCTTTCCTACCTGCGTTTCATCCTGAAGGCCTGCGCCCAAGGGCTTGTGGGAAAACGGCCACTGGCCCTGATCCGCGATGAAGCGCGCGTGGAGTTGTATAATTATTTCCACAGCGCCCAGCAAAGCCTGCTCGACCTGGCCGGCGATCATGCGGCCCTGGCGGTGGAGATCGCCGCCGGTATCCGCGACGGCCTGATGGTCTCTTCGCTTTCCGCGACGTTTTCGAGTTTTGAACACATAGGCATACGCGCCAAGGAATGGGAGCGCAGGGCCGACGAACTGGTCATCCGCGCCCGTGAACTCGCCAAACAGTCGGAACAGGCCGAGGCGGTCCGCCAACTGCTTGAGGCCGCCGACGACATCGTGGATGAACTGGAGGAGGCGGCCTTCCATCTCACGCTGCTCAAGCAGGGGAACATGGCGGAAGAGATCCGGCTCCCCCTGGCCACGCTTGCCAGGCTCCTCGTGGAGGGGACCCAGGAGTACCTGAAGGCACTGGAGAATGCCCGCGGGGTCCAGCGCAGCGGCTCCCCGGACGATATGCACGATTTTCTCGCAGCCATCCACCGCATCATCGCCATCGAACAACAGAGTGATACCACGGAGCGCGCGGTACGGAGGGCACTGGTCGACGCTGCCGAGGATTACCGCCAGGCATTTGCCATCGCCGAAAGCGCCAGGAAGATGGAGTCGGCCGCCGATGCGTTGATGCATACCGGCATGACCCTGCGGGATCAGATTCTCGGCAAGGTAATGATAAGTTGAAGGCTCTATATATGAAACATGACGATATTTTCAGGATCACTGCCCG
>JBEKFJ010000088.1:0-10925 GCA_050013355.1 Oryzomonas sp. | reverse complement strand
CCCTTCTCCCCTTGGGAGAAGGATAGGATGAGGGGCGGTACGCCGCACAATTTTGCTTGCTAAATTGGACCGCGAAGGCGCCCGAAGGGTGAGGCCAACGGCCGAAGTCACAAGCAAGCCCGAAGATTGACGCCGCATGGGCGCAAAAGAACCCTTTCCGGACGGAAACTAACTAGGCGGTCCTCCGCTCCACGCCGTCATAACTCGGGCTTTTCCTCCACCGAGTGGGGTCTACGCCGACGGTGACCCATCCCGAACTGCGCTTGAACTTCTGAATCTTTTTCACTTCCAGCAGCCTATCAAGCTGGAAGCCTTTGACATAATCATACTTGTTGTCGTCGTAGAGCACCTGGATAAGCATGGCTTTCCTCCCGGGGGACCGCCCCGCCTCTTTGTTAAAAAAACCTTATCTTTTCTTTCTGGTACGTGCCAACTGATTTTAACTGTATACCAAACTGCGTTGCAAATGCAAGGAGGACGTGCTCCTTTTCCACCTCACAACCCCCACTTTTCGTAATGCATGATTTCATCCAGCGGCTTCCGCGAAGGCCCGCGCTCCGGCCCCGGCATCTCAAGCGGATAGCCCAACGGTATGAGCCCTACGATGCTGAGGTAGGCCGGAATGCCGAGCAGGCTCCCCACCTGCTTTTCGTCGAAAATCCCTACGAAGACACTACCCAGGCCCACGGCATGGGCGGCCAACATCAGGCTCGCCACGGCCATTCCCACATCGGTCATGTAATATTGCTGCCCACGCGTATCGCCCGATTGGTTGCATTCGGCGCAAGCGACGATCACCACCGGCGCCTCGGCAAGGGCTCGCTGGGAAGGATTCGATTTGTACCCCTTCGCCGTGCCGAACGAATCCGCGACCGAAAGCTCGCTGATCCTTCGTTTCATGGCGGGGTCCCGCACCACCACGAACCGCCAGCACTGCATATTCGCCCACGACGGCGCCCTCCGGGCCGCTTCCAGGACAGCCGTCAGTTTTTCCGTCTCAACCGGCCTGTCGGAAAACCTGCGGACGCTTCTCCTGCTCCGTATCGCTTCAAGGGTATCCATGGCCCATCTCCGTTCCATGATCGTACGTTACTCCTTAGACTGCGGGGCAGACAGGAGCCTCTGCACGCCCTAGTGGAGACGATATCCGGAAAAGCGATCTCCCGAAGAAGCGGAAGAGACCGGCGCTTGCATCTTGCGGCTGGTCAATACGCCCAGTAGGGACCGGTCCCCAGGCTCGAACTCGTCCCATTGATCCCTATAAAGACGCTTCGCCCGAAGAAGAAGGGAAGTCCCCAGTCGAAGCTATTCACCCCGCTGCCTCCCAGTTCTCCGAGTACCCCGTTTCCGGTATTAAATAGGCTGTCGGCATTGCCGATCAGGAACTGAACGCTCCCGCTCGGCGAACCGCCGGCCCCCGTATTGGTTGCGGAAAGGGACGTGGCAGCAGGTGGGCAGTACCAAGCGCCATTGGGAGAGGGACAAGTAGGAAGCAGGCTGGCGAGAGCGGGGAAAAAAAGTCCGTTTGAGCCCGAATCGATGAAGCTGTGGGGGTATTGGACGCCGTTGAAGGTGGTGGTGAATTCAGCGACTTGATTGGCACCATAGGCCGTCACCCCGGAAGGTATGTTGTTGGATTGGGTGCCGATGCCCAATATGAGCGAACCGCTGGCTGAACTCGCCACGCCCCCTTGACTTTGAATACCGGGCAGTTGCACTATTACGCCGTTGTTGTCGACAGGAAGCGCAGCAACAGGGTTTATGACATTGACGTTCGGCGTCGTCGCTGCACAAGCCGATCCGCTCGCCGCCCCGCTACAGGAAAAATACAGTCCGGTATCCTGTGCAAAGAGGCCTACTCCGAGGATTCCATTGTAATTGGCTTCGGAAGGACTGGTGTCCGGGGTAGAGTTTGGACTCGTGCAGTGGCTGGGCGGGGTTCCGAAATTCTGGTTGACGACTTGAATAGGGATCTGAACCGCCGGCTCACTCCCCAGAATGACACTAGCCATCTGAACCGGCCCCCACGTGGATGAGCCATCACCGAACTGGACGCACTCCGCCAAAAATCCTGAACCTGACGCTACCTGAGTGAGCGGAACCGTAAGCACATCATGGAAGATGCGGAGCCCATAGCTTCCCGTATCAAGGAGTATGTCGTTGATCGTCTGGCAGTTGGTTGTACCGGGGGCGCAGATCGTGACGCTGACGCACGGTTCGTTGGGATAGGTGGGGTTACCCGAGCAGAGAGATCCGTTCACGGTTATGCTCATCACGTTGCTCCCGGCAACGGGCGGGCCTACCACCGGGGGGGCCGGCGTACCGGAACCGCCCCCCGAGCCGCCACAGCCGGCAATCCCCATAAGCATGAGAAGCGGAAATATGACAATCTTACTTGATTTCATCAAGGCTCACCCCCGAAGGCACCAAGGCAGGCACATAGGCCCGTCCCTGCAGGTTCCGCATATGTCCCCATTTTTCCACAACGACCCTTTTTCCCTCTACGTGCTGATGCCTCATTCCCGTATGGCGAGGGGTGTCCTGTAATGCCTGCTGATATTCAGCGGCATAGGAACCCAGAAGCGACGTAAGGTCGGGAGGCGTAAACCCGTTCCAGGCGATTGCAAACACAATCCCTCCCGGCGACACGTATTCCCGCACATGGGTTGCATCGGACACGATCTCCTGGACCGTATAACCCGGCTGGACCGTCGTGGCACCCCGCACGGCCGAAAGCGACTTACGGTCCGTCGTGACCGAAGCGGCAGACCCTCCCAACGTGGCCCCGGCCTGCTGAACCACACCGAAAGCCGCTCCCATCAAGCCAAGACCGGCCAGCAATACGCCTGCATTTCTCTTCATAATACCCCCCTGCTGTTCCCCTGCCTCAGAAAGCATCCGTCTCCTTGGCCGAACATGCCGGCTTTGGAATATCATTCTAGTAGTTATATTGTACGCCATTTTGATAAAAAAACAAAAAGCCGTCGCGAGACGGCTTTCAAAGGGATGATATTCAGGTGGGGTGGGCAGAAAGAGATGTGTTACCTTCTGGCCACCATGCGGCGCTGCATGCGGCCGCCCATGGATGCCATCTGGTGTTTCTGCAGGGCCCCCAGGCTCTCCAGGTGGAACTGGAACCACATGTCACCGTAGTTTCTCATCTTCATCTTCTTCCCCTGTTCCAGGCATTCAAGGTTATCTTTGAGCGGCCCGTCACCGGGCAGCTTCTTCAGTCCCTTCCCCAGAACCTCCTTGGCCTTCGACACATCGCCGCATTCGTTCAGGCAATAGGCATACAAGCCCCAGAGCAGCGACTCCTTCGCGCTCCACTGGATCGCCTTGTCAAAGGTGCTGATCATCTTGTCCTTCTTCTGGCGCTTCATGTAGCAGATGGCCAGCATCCCCATGGCTGCCCAGTTCTTGAAGAACGACTTTTCAAGATACGGGAAGGCGTTGGAAAAATCGCGCTTCATGTAGTAGATCATGCCGATCTGGGAGTTGACCTGTCCTTCCACGTAGATCTGCCATTTACCGTACCGCAGGGCCTCCTTCAATTCGCGGACAGCCTTTTCAAAGCGCGGCGGTTGCGCCTGGAGGTCCTTGCCGGCGTTTTCGATGGAGACCATGACCCTCTTCATGATGACGCGGGAGATGAGCAGGAAGGCCGTGGCGAAGACCACCAGGCCGAGCAGGAGCGACGCCCACCAGGGGAGTTTGACGGCAAAGAGCAGCAGCAGAAACAGCGCCACGCCCGACGCGGCGGAAATGAGGATATTATACATCGGTCCTTCCTTTCATGGTAAGGCAGACAGGGCGAAAAAAATCAGCTTTTCAGTGCTTCAGGCACCATAGCCCCGTTCTTTTCGATAAACTTGGCAATGATGATGCGCCGTCCCGGCTTAAGGGCAACCCTTTCCTT
Source organism: Oryzomonas sp. (assembly GCA_050013355.1). Classification (GTDB taxonomy): domain Bacteria; phylum Desulfobacterota; class Desulfuromonadia; order Geobacterales; family Pseudopelobacteraceae; genus Oryzomonas. The sequence goes on along the minus strand of JBEKFJ010000088.1, from coordinate 7,006 downwards.
CAGGTTGTTCCATACCGAGAGGAGCTTGGAGGAGATGTTGAAACGCTTGGCGAGCGAACTCAGGGTATCGCCTTTCTTCACGGTATAATATTTGGCATAGCCACCCTTGGCCGTACTGCCGGCCGAACGTCCCTCATGGCTGAAATCGACCGTCTGCCGGATCGGCACCACCAGCGTCTTGCCGGCTATGCGGCTTTTCCCGGAGAGACCGTTCAATTCGGCCAGCACATCCGGGGTCGTATTATAACGGTGTGCGATCCGCTTGAGTGAGTCCTTTTTCCGGGCGTGATAACGGGTGTAGAGCACCTTCTCGGTGAAGCGCTGGTCCTCGGGAATCTTGCTGTAAGCGGCCTCGAATTGCTGCTTTGTCCCCTTGGGAATCTTCAGTTCGTAGTCGGGATAATTGGGCGGCGTGCACCAATGGCGCAGGGCTGGATTCAACTCTTTGACCGTCTCGTTGGTGGTACCGATCAACTTGGCCACCAACTCCAGATCGGTGCGTGATGGGACCTTGACGGTGTCGAACTCGATCGGCGCCAGGTAGGCCACGTCGGAAAATCCGTAATGGGCGGGGTCCTTGGCAATTATGGCAGCGGCCAGCAGCTTTGGAACATACTCCTTGGTCTCGCGCTTGAGGTAAGAACCCCGGGAGAGCTCCCAGAAGTCGCTGGTGTTGTACATACTGATGGCGCGGAGGATCTTGTTTTCACCAGCATTATAGCCGGCGGCCGCCAGATACCAATCGCCGTTGAACATTCCGTAAAGCTCTTTCAGGTACAGGGCGGCGGCGACCGTTGCCTTGAGCGGGTCCTTGCGTTCGTCGATCCACTGGTCGATACGCAGGGAATACCGCCGGCCGGTCCCGGAGATAAACTGCCACGGCCCCACGGCATTGGCCACCGAGCGGGCATTCAGATGGAAACCGCTCTCTATCATGGCCACGAAGACCAGGTCTTCCGGCATCCCCTCACGCTTGAGGACCTCTTTCATCATGGGGATGTAGCGGGACGAGCGGGAGAGCCAGCGGGAGAAGGATTGCTTGCCCCCGGTCTGAAAATAGGTGAGGAAATATTCGACTTTGCTGTTGAGGGCCAGGGGGATATCGGCCTGGGGGAGGTCGACATCTGGCAGGGCCAATTCGGCAGCGTCGTCCGTTTTGTCCTTAAGCTCTTCGAGCGTAAAAAGCTCACCGACGTCCTGCTGCGGATCCTCTTCATCCGTCAACTCGTCGCGCGGCACGAGCGCCACCTGTTCCAATGCGGGCAGCGCCGGAGCGGCGGGACTGATCAGCTCGGCCAGCAGAGGCTGGACCGGCTCAGCAGCGCCTGCCGGAAGCGAGCAGAACACGAGGAGCATGGCAATGACGATATGCTTCACACGATTTCCCTGAAAACACAACGCCGTGACTCAGGGCTGACGGCATGGACCTCTCGAAAACGCTTCGGCCTGAAGAATCAGGAGCCTCTGTCGCTTTCAGCCCGTGGCTGCGCCGTCACCGGAATTCCGACGTCGTGTTTGATGAAAGTTGAATGATTATAAAGGAGTTTCAAAAGAAAGTCAATGGCGGGAGAAGCCTTGCGGTATGGGCGTTTACGAGGCACTCCTTCCTTGCCCGCCCGTTGCGGGCGGGGTTGTGGCAGGAATGCCATCCTGAAGATATCCGATACGAATTCCAAATCAAGGATGAAATCAAGGTTATAAAAAAAGCCCACCGTAGCGGGCTTTTCCTCGACTTCACATCAATCATCAGGGCGTGGAGACGCGTTCCTTCTCTCGATGCATCGCTTCCCGACCGGCTTCGATGGCCGACGCAATGATGCTCTTCTTCTCCACGATGGTTTCCTTGCCGTCCTCGATGGCCGTCTTGATCTTATCCTGGGCCTCCTTGGCGTATTCCTTGATCTTGTCGACCGCATCCTCGGTCAGATCAGCGATGGTCTCGCGCATCTCTTTGCCGCTCTTGGGCGCATACAGCAATGCAAGTCCGGCACCGAGAGCTGCTCCGGCCAGAAATGACACCATCACCGTTCCTGCGGAAATTCCTTTTTCCTCGTCAGACATGGTCATTTTCCTCCCCGTTTTTTGAGATAGCGTTCAAACAGATATTTGCCCGCCACCTTGGCGCCGACCGCCCAGGCCGATGTGGCATTGAGCGCACCGGTAACGACCCCTACCGACCGGTTGATGGTGTGGAGGTTGTCCCCGGTCTCGCCCAGCGCCGTCATGAAGCGTTTGACATCGTCGGTATGCTCGGCCACGTCGCCGCCGACGATCTTCAATTCGGTCAAAACCGCAGTCAACTCGTGGATGGCTGGTTTCAACTCCTTATGAATCATGTCCGACAGCGAGCTCAGGGAAACCGCCGCCCGCTTCACGGCCATGAGGGTCGGAATGAAAGCCACTACCATGATGCACAGCACCGCCGTGATGATGATCAGCACAATTCCGGGCAGGGTCATTTTTTTCTCCGGATAACGTTTTCAAGCCTACTACTGTATTTCACAGTATAAAACAAGTTGGGAATAATTCAATCTAATGTTTCAGCGAGTAGCGCCGATTTTGTCCAGAATCCCTGCAGCGAGGAGCGGAATCATGATTTCGTGGTGGCCGGTAATCGCCATGCCTCGGCTGTCACCGGCGGTCGGACGCTTGACTACGTTTTGCAACGGACGGTAATGCTGCTGCATATCGAAGTTGACTGTTGTAAAATGGTCCACATGAAAACCCGTGTTCTGCGCAATGGAGAGCGCCTTGAGAAATACCTCCGGCATGATCACGGCGCTGCCGATATTGATGAAGACCCCTCCGTCGCCAAGCGTCGCCACCACGGAGGTGAACAGTCGGAAATCGGTGAACGTGGCCTGCCCCAGTACTGCACCGTCGGCCTCCGGGTGCTGATGGATGATGTCGGTTCCCACGGCCACGTGCACCGTGACGGGAATGCCCTTGGCATGGCAGGCCGCCAGCAGGCTGGCCCCGGCATGGGGGTTGCGGTTTTCAACGATGAAGCGCCCGAGCGCCTCGCCGTAGCCCATCCCCTCGGCAACGCCGGCCTTGAGCGCTCGGTTGATGTCCCGTCCGGTCTCCTCGGCCATGCCGAAGGCGCCGCAGTGCAGCGCAGCGTCCACATCCTCGCTGGTTTCTCCGATCAGCGATATCTCGTAGTCGTGGATCGAGGCGGAACCGTTCATGGCTACCGCCGTCACAACGTCGGCGTCGATCAGCGTCTTCAGCACCGGTTGCAGGCCGCATTTGACGACATGGCCGCCAATGGCGATCACCACCGGCCTACCCTTGCGGCGGGCCGCAACGACCGCATTAATTGCCGCATTGAGATTCTCGGCGCCCAACTGCTTGGGCATTGCCGCCAGCAGATCGGCAACGGTCATTCCGGGCGTGATTGCCGAGGCAAAATCACGGGCAAGCGAGACCTTGTTCCTGCGTTCGGCAATAGGGTAGGTCTTGACGGCAGCGAGATCAATGGGCTGGAACTTCATTTCGGAACCTTCCGTATTGGTCGTTGGTTCCCCCCTTTTGCAAAGGGGGGCAGGGGGGATTTGCTTTTGCGGCAATCAACAGCAAATCCCCCTCAATCCCCCTTTGTCAAAGGGGGAAGCAAAATCAATTACCCGAACAGAGCCTTTTCCACCAGGTCACAGACGATGTGAATGATGGTGATGTGTCCCTCCTGGATGCGGGGGGTGTCGTCGGACGGGACGACCAGCGCCAGGTTACAGGCGCCCTTGATGCTCCCGCCGTCACGCCCCAGCAGGCCAACAATACGGCAGCCGCGCTCCCGCGCCAGTTGAAATGCCTTGAGCACATTGGGGGAGTTGCCGCTGGTGGAGATGCCGACCACCATATCGCCCGGCGCAGCAAGGGCCTCGACCTGGCGGCTGAAGACGGCCTCAAAGCCGTAATCGTTGCCGATAGCGGTCAGGATGGAGGTGTCGGTGGTGAGCGACACGGCCGGCAGCGCCCGGCGTTCCAGCTTGAATCGCCCGACGATCTCGGCCGCGAAATGCTGGGCATCAGCCGCCGATCCTCCGTTGCCCATCACCAGGAGCTTCCCACCTCCCTTGAGGGTGTCGGTCAGCATGCCGGCCATCTCGGCAATCAACTGCGCCATATCCCGCTCCATGACCTCGAACAGCACGCGATGGGCCTGCAACTGCGCCGTCACATCTGTAACCATGAACTGCCTCCGTTCCGGACCATGGCGGCCCGGCATTCAGTTTACAGGCTTTTGAAAAACGTCATGAGGAAGGGCGGATGCCGGGCGCCCGGAACGGAGCAGCCGAGGCATACCAGATAGGTAGCCTTTGTTGCGAGTACCGCGCAACGCCGCAGACGGCTCTCCGCAATAGTTTTTCAACAGCCTGTTTATGCGCCCCTGATCGCGCCGGCCATCCCGCTGAAAGGAATGGCCATCTCCATACCGGCAGCGGGCGCATCGTCCTTCCAGCGCACCACGACCATCCCGGGGGCAGCCTCCCGAAGGCCCCCCAGCTTTCGCACCAAGTCCCGTTGCGGCATGAGCATGGACAGCCGCACCACATCTATGCCGGTGTGCAGGCAACTCCAGCCGCAGCGGCGAAACTCCCTGGCCTGGCGGTGATGCAGCAGCAGGGTGAAGCGATGCCCCTGACGGGAACCCTCAAGTATGGTTTCCACGGCGTCGACAAGGTGACCCGCCTCCGTATCCGGACCGAAGTAGACGCCATAATGGCGGCTGGCGCCCCACTGTTCCAGATAGCGCTCCCTGCTGGCGCGGGCCTGGCCCTGCCGGCGCTCCTCCGAACCAAAGACGGCTTCCTGGCCACAGACAAGGAGGGAGCGTGATGTTGCGCAGGTACGATACCCCTTGCTCCATGCGCGACGGACGTAATCAGTCAGGCACCACTCGCCGCTATCCATACCCTCGTCGAAAAAGCCGATCTGCATGCGCATCTCGTTCTTCAGCAGCAGGGCAGAAAACGATACCGTGAAGGTGTCAAGCGACGAGCAATCGCGCCTGTTATTGACCGCACAGAGCGGCGATGCCCCGCTGCCGCTGAAAACCGGCGAGACGATACCGACCCGGGTATCCCCGGCAGCATCCGAGAGCGCTTCCAGCCATCCGTTCGTTACCAGCACGTGTGGCCGAAGAATGACGGCAAAAGCGCCGTCGGAGCGCGCCAGCCCCCTATTGATCGACGGCACCAGCCCGATGTTGCGCTCGGTCTTTATGAAAAGGCCACGCTCTCCCAGAGGCTCGGAGAACTCCTCCAGCATCAACTCGGTCTCCCGGCTGCTGCCGTTATCGACGATGATCATACGCGCCTCGGGAGAGTGCTTGAGGATCGCGGACAGACAGGCGCGGGTTTCAAACGGGCTGTTCCAGACAGGGACAATTATGTCTATGGATGAAGTTTTCATATCTAAAATGAGAACAGGGATAGACGGGATGAACAGGATCGGCAATTCGCTGTGCATCCTGAATATCCTGTCAATCCCCGTTGATAGGGAATTTCAGCACGACTCTCGGGGCAGCCCCGGCTAGGATGTGACCGCGACCCGGCGGAGAAGGTTCAATTCATCCAGCACCTTGCCGGAGCCGAGCACGACGCAGTCCAGAGGATTCTCGGCAATCAGCACCGGAACCTTGGTAACCTCGCGCAGCAGCACGTCCAGATTGCGCAGTTGGGCGCCGCCTCCGGCCAGGAAGATACCCTTGTCAACGATGTCGGCCGCCAACTCGGGCGGCGTCTTTTCCAGGCAGATCCGCACCGTGTCCACAATGGCGTTGACCGCTTCCTTGAGGGCCTCGCGGATCTCGTCCGAGTTTACCTCGATGGTCTTGGGGATTCCGGACACCAGGTCGCGCCCCTTGACGTTCATGGACAGGACGTCGGGACCGGGGTAGGCCTCGCCGATCTCGATCTTGATGCTCTCGGCCATGCGCTCGCCGATCTGGAGATTGTACTTCTTGCGGATGTACTGGACGATGGCTTCATCCATCTTATCGCCCCCCATGCGAGTGGATTGGGCATAAACGATGCCGGCGAGGGAGATGACCGCCACCTCGGTGGTGCCGCCGCCGATATCGACAATCATGTTGCCCGAGGCCTCGGTAATGGGCAAGCCGGCCCCGATGGAGGCGGCCATCGGCTCCTCGATCAAGTAGACCTCGCGGGCGCCGGCCGATTCGGCCGATTCCTTGACGGCGCGCTTCTCGACCTGGGTGATGCCGGAAGGGACGCAGATCACAATGCGGGGACGCACCAGGGTCTTGCGGTTATGCACCTTGTGGATAAAGTAGCGCAGCATCTCCTCGGTGATGTCGAAGTCGGCGATGACGCCGTCCTTCATGGGGCGGATGGCGGTGATGGAGCCGGGGGTGCGGCCCAGCATCTGCTTTGCCTCCATGCCGACCTTGAGCACCTTCTGCTGGCCGTTGGGCATCTTCTGGACCGCGACTACCGAAGGCTCGCGAACCACGATCCCCTTGCCCTTCAGATAGACCAGGGTATTGGCGGTCCCCAGGTCAATGGCCAGATCATTGGAAAACATACCAAACAGGTAATCGAATATTTTAAACATTAGTATGACGATCCTTTCGCGTATGGGTCCGAAATCGGTTCAGGAAAAGGCCAATAAGATTACCAGAATAGGGCGGCATATGCAAGGGGAATATGGTTTGTTTTCGACGCCCGATCGCTGATTCGGCACCCCCTCGCCAGTTCAGGCCATGTTATACCGTTCCAAATCAAGGATGAAATCTAGGCGGCGAGGATTGAGGCGACGAAGGCGTACGGATTACGTACGTTGAGGAGCCGAAGACGGGCCGACAAAGATAGCGCCTTGATTTGGAATCGATGTTACTTGATTTTAACACCAATCCCCTTAATGACAATCCGACTGCCGATGTTTTCCCTCTGCCCGGCAAGTACAGGGCATTCCTTGACATTTCTCAGCTATCACGATATGTTAATAAAATTTTCAACCACGCAGGAGCCTGTGAGGA
>JBEKFJ010000087.1:0-10952 GCA_050013355.1 Oryzomonas sp. | reverse complement strand
AGGCAAGTTCGTCTGCCAGGCTGGCCGTGGCGGTCGGCCTTGCAAAGCAGCACCGGGCGCGGCTGACCGGGCTCTTTGTGATCACGCACCAGTATTATCAACCGCGGCATGGGGCGGCCGAGATGGCTGCAGTGACTGCCGGAGAAATGTTCGAACAGCAGGTGGCGGGTGCGTGTATCGAAAGTAAATGGCTGTGTGTCGACTGGTCTGTGATCGGTGTCGGCATGACAGAGATCATCATTCGCCATGCCCACTACTGCGATCTGCTGATTGTCGGCCAGGCATCACGGGAGCCGGCGGGCACGGGTATCCCGGCGGACCTGCCGGAACGCTTGGTACTGTGGGCGGGCCGGCCGGTGCTGGTCGTGCCTTATGCAGGGACGTTTGCCCCGGTCGGCAGGCGCGTGCTGGTGGCCTGGAAGGCAGGGCGCGAGTCGACGCGCGCAGTGAATGATGCGCTACCGCTCCTGAAACAGGCTCAACGGGTTGATGTTTTGGCGATCAACAGCCCGGAAACATATGAGGACAACGGTAAAAGCCCCTGTGCCGACATCTGCGAACTCCTGGACCGGCATGGCGTGAGAGCCAGGGCAGAGATCATGGCGGTGTCAGGCACCCCGGTAGGCGACGCTCTCCTGAACCGGGTCTGCGAAGAGGGTTTCGATCTTCTGGTCATGGGGGCCTATGCCCACACGCCCCAGGGCAAAATGGTGCTTGGTTCGGTGGCCCGTCACCTGCTCGGACAGATGACGGTGCCGGTCCTGATGTCCCACTAGTACTGAAATATATTTAATGTTCAGAGGTAGTAGCCTGATATACCGGGGAGACGCACGCAATGGCGGACTACATCCTTGAAACACGAAAGCTCTCCAAGGATTTCAAGGGATTTTCGGCGGTGAGCGATGTCAACCTGCGGGTGGAAAGGGGGCATATCCACGCCCTGATCGGGCCCAACGGCGCCGGCAAGACAACCGTTTTCAACCTGTTGACCAAGTTCCTGACCCCCACCGCCGGAACGATCCTGTTCAACGGCAGCGACATAACACGCGAGAAACCGGCCGATATCGCCCTGCGCGGGGTGATCCGCTCCTTCCAGATCTCGGCTGTCTTTCCCAGCCTTACGCCGCTTGAGAACGTTCGTCTGGCACTGCAGCGCACCACCGGCAGTTCCTATCATTTCTGGAAGAGCGACCGGATACTCCACAAGCTTGACGGGCGCGCCATGGAGTTGCTGGAGGCGGTCGGTCTGGTCGGGTTTTCCCATGAGATAACCGGTGAGTTGGCCTACGGGCGCAAACGGGCTTTGGAGATCGCCACGACCCTGGCCCTGGAACCTGAATTGATGCTGTTGGACGAGCCGACCCAGGGCATGGGGGCCGAGGACGTCGATAAAATCACCGCCCTGGTGAAACGGGTCTCGGCTGGGCGCACTATCCTGATGGTCGAACACAATCTCAAGGTGGTATCGACCCTGGCGGACCGGATCACGGTACTGCAGCGCGGTTCAATATTGGCTGAAGGCCCTTACGGTGAAGTCTCCCACAATCCGCAGGTGATGGAAGCCTATATGGGGAACGGGCATGCCTGAATCGGAACACAGGGTAATGCTGCGGATAGCGGATCTGCACGCCTGGTACGGTGAATCCCACATTCTGCACGGCGTCGATCTGGAGGTCGGAGAAGGGGAGTTGATTACCCTGTTGGGAAGAAACGGCGCCGGAAGAACCACGATCCTCAAGTCCATCATGGGACTGGTAGGGCGCAGAACCGGATCGATCAGCATCGAAGGGACCGAGACAATCCGGATGGCTACTCACCGCATAGCCCATCTGGGCCTGGGCTACTGTCCCGAGGAGCGCGGCATATTTTCCTCATTGAGTGTCGAGGAAAACCTGCTCCTGCCGCCGGTGGTCAAAAGCGGCGGACTGGGCGTGGAGGAAATCTATGAAATGTTTCCGAACCTCAGGGAACGCCGCAACAGCATGGGAACCCGGCTGTCGGGCGGCGAACAGCAGATGTTGGCCATGGCCCGCATCCTGCGCACCGGCGCGAGTCTGCTGCTCCTGGACGAGATCACCGAGGGCCTGGCTCCGGTCATCGTACAGACCTTGGGGCGCCTGATCAGGCAACTCAAGGAAAAGGGCTTCACCATCATTTTGGTGGAGCAGAATTTTCGCTTTACCGAGCAATTGGCCGATCGCCACTATGTCATTGAGCATGGCGCCATTGCGGAGATGATCACCAGGGAGCGACTTTCTGGAAGCATGGAACGGCTTAATCGGTATCTTGGGGTTTGAAGCCGAGTGTATCCAGAATCCGTGAAGGTGTCACGGATTTCAGGTTATATCAAACGGAGAAAGGAACCGGGAATGAAAAAGGCGTTTTTGCTGGCATGTACGGTTGTGGCGCTCGTGGCCCTGGCAGTTGGAAGCTTTGGTGCTGCGGGGATTTCGGACAACGTGGTCAAGATCGGGGTGCTGACCGACATGTCGGGGGTCTACTCCCAGATCGGCGGCAAAGGAACCCTGGTCGCAGTCGAGATGGCTGTGGCCGATTTCGGCGGCAAGGTGCTGGGCAAACCAATCGAGGTGATTTCGGCCGACCACCAGAACAAGGCCGACATCGCTTCCACCAAAGCGCGGGAGTGGTTCGATACCGGTAAGGTGGACATGGTCACCGGTCTTCTCAATTCAGCGTGCGCCCTGGCCGTGCAGAAGATCGGGGCTGAAAAGAAGCGCATTACCATGGTGACCGGCGCCGGTTCCACCGATCTGACCAACAAGGACTGCACCCCCTACGGCATCCACTATGCCTATGACAACTATGCTCTCGCCAACGTGACCGGCAATGCGGTGGTAAACTCGGGCGGCACCAGTTGGTTCTTCATCACGGCCGATTACGCTTTCGGCCATTCGCTGGAGAAAAACACCGCAGACTTTGTAAAAACCCACGGCGGAAAGGTGCTGGGAGGAGTACGTCATCCGCTCTCCACGGCCGATTTTTCATCGTATCTGTTGCAGGCCCAGTCCTCGGGCGCAAAGGTCATCGGTCTGGCCAATGCAGGCGGCGACTTCACCAATGCGGTCAAGCAGGCCCGCGAGTTCGGGGTGGCCCAAAAGGGACAGCGTCTCGTGGGGCTTCTGGTTTTCGATACGGATATCAAGAGCCTGGGTCTTAATGTGGCTCAGGGGATGCAGTTTGCCAGCGGTTTCTACTGGGATCGCGACAAGGCCGCCCGCGACTGGTCGCAACGCTTCTACAAAAAGCATAATGCCATGCCGACCATGGACCAAGCCGGGGCCTATTCGGCTACCATGAACTACCTCAAGGCCGTCAAAGCCGCCGGGACCGACGATCCGGATGCCGTTATGGCCAAGCTGAGATCAATGAACATCAGTGACTTTTTCGCCGTCAACGGCAAGATCCGGACCGACGGCCGCATGGTGCACGACATGTACCTGATGGAGGTAAAGAAGCCTTCCGAATCAAAGGGCGATTGGGACATCCTCAGGATCATAAAGACCATCCCCGGCGACAAGGCCTTCATGCCGCTCTCTCAGAGCACATGCAGCCTTGTGAAAAAATGATGCGCCGGCAGCGCCCTTGACGGCGGAATACCATGGAAATCACCTTCCAAACGGTTATGTCGCAACTCATGCTCGGACTCAACAACGGTGTATTTTACGCCTTGTTGAGCCTGGGCCTGGCCATTATTTTCGGCCTCCTGAACATCGTCAACTTCGCCCACGGGGCGTTGTACATGCTCGGGGCCTTCATGGCGCTGCTCGGCTTCACGGAACTGGGTCCCCTGCTTGGAATGCCCGATTTCCACATCAACTACTGGGCAGCCCTGATCATAGTGCCGCTCCTGGTCGGCGCGCTCGGAATCCTGATCGAAAAGACCATGCTGAGCCGGCTCTACAAGTTCGACCACCTGTACGGCCTGCTTCTGACCTTTGGCCTGGCATTGATCACCCAGGGGGTTTTCACCAATTATTTCAATGTATCGGGCACCCCGTACGAGGCCAAGCCCGCCATCCTGGAAGGGGTGGTCAACCTCGGTTTCATGATGTTTCCCAGGTACCGGTTGTGGGCCATCGCCATTTCGCTCGTAGTCTGTTTCGCCACCTGGTACGTGATCGAGCGGACCAAGCTCGGTTCCTGCCTGCGGGCCGGTACGGAGAACCCTGAGTTGGTCAAGGCATTCGGCGTCAATGTGCCGCTGATGATTACCCTGGCCTACGGCTATGGCGCGGCGCTGGCCGCCTTTGCCGGAGTGGTGGCGGCCCCGATCTACTCGGTCAGTCCGGTTATGGGGTCGGAGATGATCATCACCGTCTTTGCCGTGGTGGTCATCGGCGGCATGGGTTCGATCATGGGATCGATCCTGACCGGCCTGATGCTGGGCATGGTGGAGGGATTGACCAAGGTCGTCTATCCGCCTGCTTCCAGTACGGTGGTCTTTCTCATCATGGTGGTGGTCCTCTTGGTCAAGCCGGCCGGTTTGTTCGGGAGGGAACAGTGACATGAATGCCAAGGCCTGGGCCATAGTGGTGATGGTCGGCCTGGCGGCGCCGTTCGTGGCCTATCCGGTGTTTGTCATGAACCTTCTCTGCTTTGCCCTGTTTGCCTGTACCTTCAATCTGCTCCTGGGCTACACCGGCCTGCTCTCGTTCGGTCATGCCGCCTTTTTCGGAGGGGCGGCCTATGTGGCCGGCTATCTGGTCAAGAACAGCGGGTTGACCCCCGAGTTGGGCGTGCTGGCCGGCACGCTGGCCGCCGGACTGTTGGGGTATCTCTTCGGCAGCCTGGCCATCCGCCGCCAGGGGATATATTTTGCCATGATCACCCTGGCACTGGCCCAGATTATCTATTTTGCGGCTATCAAGGCGCCTTTTACCGGGGGCGAGGACGGCCTCCAGGATATTCCTCGCGGCATGCTCTTCGGCGTGATCGATCTGAATGCCACTTACGGGGTAGCCGGCAAGAACCTGGAGCTGAACCTGTACTATTTCGTCTTTGCCCTGTTCTGTCTCGGTTTCTGGCTGATATACCGTACGATCAACTCCCCATTCGGCCAGGTTTTGAAGGCTATCCGCGAGAATGAACCGCGGGCGGTTTCCCTGGGCTACCGGGTGGACCGCTTCAAGCTGATGGCGTTTGTCATCTCGGCATCACTCGCAGGAATGGCCGGCTCATTGAAGGCATTGGTGTTCCAGTTGGCCTCGCTGACCGACGTCAGTTGGCATACCTCCGGCGAGGTCGTATTGATGACCCTGCTGGGCGGTGTGGGCACGATCTGGGGACCGCTGGCCGGGGCCTTCACCGTGGTTGCGCTCCACTCGGAGCTCAGCTCGGCCGGTTCGTGGGTGACCGTGATCATCGGGATCACCTTTGTTCTCTGCGTGCTCTTGTTCCGGCGCGGCCTTGTCGGTGAATTGGCCCGTTTGCTGAAGCGTTCTTTGTAGAAGCCTGAATCCGTGACACCTTCACGGCTCCTCTCGCTTAGCATGCCTCAGTCCCGGCATTGCCGGCCGTGTCTCCTCAGTGAGCTGTGGACGCACGGCAAAGTCGGCATGATGCAGCATGGGCGGCGTTGGACGCAGGCCCGTCGCTCGCTCCGCCGTTCAGGCGTCACGGATTCAGGAGAAGATCAATTTGTCACGGGGGGAGTGGAACCATGATCTGTACATCCATACCAGAGGCGCTTGCCGGCATCCGGGACGGCGCAACCATCATGGTCGGCGGCTTCGGGCTGGTGGGCATACCGGAAAACCTGATCCTCGGGCTGCGTGAAACAGGGGTGAGGGATCTGACCGTCATCTCGAATAATTGCGGGGTAGACGACTGGGGGCTCGGGCTTCTGCTCGAAAACCGCCAGATCAAAAAGATGATCTCATCCTATGTCGGCGAGAACAAGGAATTCGAGCGCCAGTATCTCTCCGGCGAGTTGGAGGTGGAACTGGTGCCCCAGGGAACCCTGGCCGAGCGTATCAGGGCCGGGGGCGCCGGAATTCCGGCTTTCTATACACCGGCCGGGGTCGGTACGCCGATTGCCGAAGGGCGGGAAACGCGGGTATTTGATGGCAAGGAGTTCCTGCTGGAGGAGGGGCTCAAGGCCGACTTCGCCCTGATCAAGGCATGGCGCGGCGACGGTCTCGGCAATCTTCAGTACCGCCATACGGCGCGGAACTTCAATCCCATGATGGCTGCCGCCGGCAGGACGACCATCGCCGAAGTGGAAATCATGGCGCTAATTGGCGAACTGGAACCGGATCAGGTCCATACTCCCAGCATCTATGTGCAACGCATCATCCGCGGCGAGCATTACGAAAAACGCATTGAGCGCCGGACACTGCGGAAGGGGGCTTCAGCATGACGTGGGCACGTGAGGAGATCGCTCAGCGCGCAGCACAGGAGATACAGGGCGGCTACTACGTCAATCTGGGGATCGGCATGCCGACCCTGGTGGCCAACTATATACCTCACGGCAAACAGGTGGTTCTGCAGTCGGAAAACGGCCTGTTGGGTATCGGACCCTATCCGTCGGAGGACGAACTGGATCCGGACCTCATCAATGCCGGAAAGGAAACCATCACCATGATACCGGGCGCGGCCCTGTTCAGCAGTGCCGAATCGTTTGCCATGATTCGCGGCGGCCACATCGACCTGGCCATCCTCGGGGCCATGGAGGTTTCCGCGTCCGGGGACCTGGCCAATTGGGTCATACCGGGAAAGATGGTAAAGGGGATGGGCGGCGCCATGGACCTGGTGCACGGCGCCAAACGGATCGTGGTCATCATGGACCACGTCAACAAACAGGGAGAGCCTAAGATACTCAAGCAGTGTACCCTGCCCTTGACCGGTAAAGGGGTCGTCAACCGGATCATCACCGACAGGGCCGTGCTGGATGTGACCGCAGATGGCCTGCTGTTGGTGGAATTGGCTCCGGGGCACACCGTTATTGAGATCAGAAATTGCACGGAGCCGCCGATTGCCGTCACTGCGGGGCTCAATTAGTTTCCATCCGGAAACTCCGGATGTGAAACGAGCAGTTTCCGATTCGGAAAGGAGGGCTTTTTCGTCCAGGCCAGGAAATCAAGGGATTGCGCGGAGGCGTACATCGGTACGCCGCACAAGCAAGCCCGAAGATTGACGCCGCATGGGCGGAAAAGAACCCTTTCCGGACGGAAACTAAATAGGAGGATGCCATGCTGAAAGGCAGGAACGCGCTGATTACGGGATCCACCAGCGGCATCGGTCTGGGTATTGCCCGGGCCCTGGCCGCACAGGGGTGCAACATCATGATGAACGGCTTCGGCGATGCCCACGCCATCGAACAACTGCGCGACGGGATGACGAAGGAATATGGCGTCACCGTGGCCTACAACGGGGCCGACATGACCCGTCCGGCCGAGATCGGGGCACTGGTGGCCGATACGGCGGCGCAACTGGGAGGCGCCGACATCCTGGTCAACAATGCCGGTATTCAACACACGGCGCCGGTGGAGGAGTTCCCGCCGGGAAAGTGGGACGCAATCATCGCCGTCAACCTCTCTTCGTCGTTCCATGCCATACATCATGCCCTGCCGCACATGAAGGGGAGGGGATGGGGCCGGATCATCAACATCGCTTCGGTGCACGGGCTGGTGGCTTCGTCCGACAAGGCCGCCTACGTGGCCGCCAAGCACGGCCTGGTGGGGCTGACCAAGGTGGTGGCCCTGGAAACGGCCGGCCTCGGGATCACCTGCAACGCCATCTGTCCGGGCTGGACCCGTACCGAGCTGATCGAACCCCAGATCATTGCCCGGGCCGAAGCGCTCGGGGTGGACATCGAGGAAGGCGGGCGCAACCTGTTGGCCGAGAAACAACCCTCGCGGCAGTTTGTCAGCATCGAACAGCTTGGCCAACTGGCGGTTTTTCTTTGCTCCGACGCGGCTGCCCAGATCACCGGCGCACCGATTCCCATCGACGGAGGATGGACGGCGCAGTAGCCCACACCTGACGGATTAGCAGGATGTTAAAAACACAGGTTGTTCAAAAATAGTCAGATCGCCGCACCCGCAGTATAATCGCCTCCGGCGATTATCGGTGACGAAGCGCAGCGGAGTTCATCCCGGAGGGACAGAACAGGAACGGTTCTGCTAAATGCCCTGCGGAGGCGTAGCAGGCCTACTCCGCCGAAGCAGCTTTGGCTGCGAAGGCCGGGCGCTACGCCGCACAAAAGGGCCTTCGAGGACGGCGGCGAGATGGCTGTTTTTCAACAACCTCCTAGAAAGGAGAGGCCGTCATGAGCCAGGTCAGCATCATCGGAGCCTATAACACGAAATTCGGGGCCTTTGTTCAGAAAAACCGCGAGACCGGTGAAGTCACTGACCTGAAATCGATCTACGAACTGATGATCGAAGCCGGCCGGGGTGCCCTGGCTGATGCGGGTATCGAGGGGAAGGATGTGGACGGCGTCTGGGTCGGTTCATGCGCGCCGGGCCTGTTCGCCAACCAGGAGCATCTCGCCTCGTTCGCAATGGAGGTGGACCCGGAAGGTCTCAGGTTCAAGCCCATGACCCGCTGCGAGGACGCGTGCGCATCCGGTTCGGTGGCTCTCTATGACGCGCTGTATGCCGTGGAGGCCGGCAGGGTCAGGACCGCGCTCGTCATCGGCGTCGAAAAGATGAATCTCCTCGATACCAAAGGCGTGACCCATGCCCTTGCCACCTGCTCCTACTGGCCTGAAGAAGGGGCAGGGGCGGCCAGTTTCCCCTGCCTGTTCTCTGAGTATGCCAAGGGGTACCGGGACCACTACCGGCTGACAACAGCCGAGTTTGAACGCATGCTCGCCACGGTTGCCGCCCTCGGCTATCGCAACGGCCTGGAGAACCCGCTGGCCCATTTCACTGCCGGTGGGCCGAGCGACAGGCTCGGACTGGTAACGGCCGAAGCGATCCTGGGACTGCCGCCGGAAAAGAACCCGGTGATCGCGCCGCCGCTTAGGCTTCACGACTGTTCGCTGGTCACTGACGGGGCCGCAGCCGTCGTCATCATGAAAAGCGCCGATGCAACGTGCGCTGGTTCTCGGATAGTGGAGATCGCCGGCATCGGACACGTCAACGAGCGGCTGGCCATCTCGACGCGTTCGGATATGTATGCCTACCGGGCCGGCAAGGAGGCGGTAAGGCGCGCCTTTGCCGAAGCGGGAATAACCATGGACGATATGGACCTGGCCGAGGTGCACGACTGCTTTACGATCAGCCAGTTGCTGTCCACCGAGACGCTTGGCCTATCGCTCGACGGCCGGGCGGGCTACGACTATCTTGACGGGCGCTTCACCCGTGACGACCGTTGCGCCGTCAACCTGTCGGGAGGACTCAAGGCCAAGGGGCACCCTGTCGGCGCCACCGGGGTTTCCATGCATGCAATGATCTACAAGCAACTCATCGGCGAACCTATCGGTGCAAAGCTTTCCGGCAGGGTGCCGCAGGTGGGGGTGACCTTCAACATCGGCGGTTCGGCCGTCACGAATTGCGTTACGGTTTTAAGGAGGAACGGTTGACGGCGAAAGCCGTGCTTTAGCTCCCTTCGACAATATTTTATCGGCGCACCAGTGCTGAATCCGGTTATCATAGTAAACAACGTTGAATATTTTTTATCACCCGCTGAATTGACCTATGTTCTCAGAAACATACTCGGAAAGCCCGTAACATCGGTACAAGCATATCGGTCAGAGATAATCGCGGCCATTGACCGTTTACTGCTCTGAACCCTTTAGGCACTCTCAAATTGGACAATTTATCAAATTTTAAGACAAAATTGCTGCAAATTGGGCAATTTATCAATATTTAAGACAGAATGGCACAATCTTTTATTTGATCAATCACATCCCCTCGACTGTCACCACAATAAAACACTGTAATAACAAAGTATTTCAAAAGAATAGAACACGTTGTATACGGCACGCTAATTGCTAGTTTTATAATGTGTTTATAAGCAAACAGCGTAACGTATGTGGTAAACGCTTATCGGAGAGCACTATGAAGATGCAGAACTTAAAGGAAGCAGAGCAGAAGGTTGTCAGACGTATTACGGCAGGAATTTTCTCAAGTCGGGGGTCACTGCAGGATTCGTGACATAATGCACTTTATGAAAATGTACCCCATGTACAAACTGCAATTCAGGAATTCACAAGACACCGAATCATTGTAGTGCCCCTTGGTCACCAATTCCTTACAACCTAACAGGTTCTGTAAGAAAGGAGATTGATCATGGGCGTCGAACAGGGAACAACGTATGTGCCATCAGGCAGGGGACCGATTCAGGGGAGTGCAAGGGTGGATTTCGGCGAAGGGAAAGCACCTAATCCTCTCTTCGACACACCTTATGATGTTGGGAACAAATATTTACAATGGGCCTTACACCAGGAAAATAGAGTTTCCAGATTTGACGTTTTCTCGATGCCTAACTGTTTTCATTGTGGCGGAAACTCTCCCTGTACCGCCAAGGTATGCGTAAACTGTCGAAAACCTCACTAGGGAATCGGCACGAAAAGCCGCCGCAATGAGGGTAAATCACGCTCCAATTCTCTTCTTCCAACATACGTTTCCGTGATGGCCCTTACAAATCCTGGGTGACCAATACGCCCGTCCCAATGGAGCCTTTCAATAAGAGCATCTTCAGCAACGAATGCCGATACCCCTCTTCCAGGGTCGCGAAACGCCGTCGGGACAGGTTCCCGGCGGCAGCGCAGAACGATTGGAAGGCCTCTTTCAGCAGGGCGTTCACATCGTCCGGAGTGAACTCTCGCGGCACAGTTCCGATAACGCCACAGCCTTCCCGACCGGCCATACCCCGCAGCGTATCCATTCCTCCAAAATATGCCGCAGTAAGCCGCCCCATCGCGGCACAGACAAGCCCGACGCGCTCGTCGCGGAAATGGTACCGCGCCTCGAAGGGGAGCC
>JBEKFJ010000086.1:0-10952 GCA_050013355.1 Oryzomonas sp. | reverse complement strand
GGAGCGGATTTCACCTCGTTGCTGACGGCAGGCAATGAGATCTCCGAGCATCTGCCTGCTGCGACTGAGGCCCTCTGACATACGCTGCTTTATTGTCTCGTTTGTAAATACCGCAGTTATCAGGCTCTGGAATAGTACAGGGCTTTTACGCTGTTCTTCGGTCATTGTAACGGCAAGGTCGTATATAAGCTTGTTCAGTGACGCCTTGGATTTCATGTTGTCGGCTACAAACGTCTTCACCCTGCCCATCTGCATTTCCCGGAATTCCAACAACAGACTTTCCTTGTTCTCAAAGTAATTGAAAAAAGTGCCCTTACCGACATCCGCCGCTTCGGTAATTGCCTCTATTGTTGCGGCATTGAATCCGCGCTCGGCAAAGAGCTCAAGTGCTGCTTTAAAAATGCGTGCCCGAGTTTCCTCAGAGCGACGCGCTCGTCTGCTGACATTTCTATTTGGAACGTTTTGACACGTGGCATTAATGGTATTGATCTGCTGACTCAAAATCGACCTCCAACAAATTATGACCCATATTCATTATTGACCATAGGTCACATTTAATATGCAGTCAAGAAAAAAAACCCGTAACAAGACTCAGGTCAAGGAGATTGAGGTTAACATCCCCCCCAGTGCGTCCCTCCCACCCCCACCTCCACCTGCCTGCACGGATTCTCCCGTCACCGGCCTTACAACATCGCCATATTGGGGTATACTTACACCTGAATCCGTGACGCCTTCACGGCTCCTCTCGCTTAGCATGCCTCAGTCCCGGCGTTGCAGGCCTTATCTCAACCGTGGCGGAGGACACACGGCACAGCTGGCATGGTGCTGCATGGGCGGCGTTGGACGCAGGCCCGTCGCTCGATCCGCCACGGATTCAGGTTACCGTATTGAAACGGGAGGGCATATGCGCCTCATCAGCCTCGGAATCGTCCTATGCCTGCTGGTATTCTCAACCGTACCGGCAGCCGAACGGGCCAGGGTACGGGTCGTGACGGTCCACGATCCGATCACCCCGGTGACGGCCCAGTTCCTCCATCGCACCATGGACGATGCGGCCCGCAGCGGGGACAGCCTGGTGCTGGTTGAACTGGACACCCCCGGCGGGCTGGATACCGCCATGCGGGAGATCGTGAAGGACATCTTTGCCAGCACGGTGCCGCTGGCCGTCTATGTGGCGCCGTCCGGCGCCCGTGCCGCATCGGCCGGCGCAATCATCTGCCTGGCAGCGGATGTGTGCGCCATGTCTCCCGGCACCAACATCGGCGCGGCCCACCCGGTCTCGCTGGGCGAGAAAGCCGACAAGACCATGGAAGAGAAGCTGGTCAACGACGCCGAAGCTTATGCGGAAGGGATCGCCCGCAAACGCGGCCGCGACGAGACGCTGGCGCGGCGGATGGTGCGGGAGAGCATCTCCCTGAGCGCGGACAAGGCGCTGTCCGGCAAGGTTATCGACCTGATCGCCCGGTCCCGGGCTGACCTCCTGCAACAAATGGAAGGCCGCCATGTCATGCGCAACGGCCGGGAGAGCGGATACTGAACGCCGTCAGCCACCCCAACGTGGCCTATGTCCTGATGATGCTCGGCATGCTGGGGCTGTTCTTCGAACTGTCCAATCCGGGCGTGATCCTGCCCGGGGTGATCGGCGGGATATCCCTGATCCTGGCCTTCTTCGCCTTCCAGGCGCTTCCGGTCAACTACGCCGGCGTCCTGCTGATACTGCTGGCGCTGGTGCTTTTTATCGCCGAGATCAAGGTTGCCTCCCACGGTATGCTGACTGTCGGCGGGGTGATCGCCATGGTGTTCGGGTCGCTGCTATTGTTCGAATCTCCGGCGCCGTACCTGCGGGTCTCCTGGAGCGTGATCCTGGTGACGGTACTGGCCACGGCCGGGTTCTTCTCGGTGGCGATCGTCAAGGCGCTGCGCGTCCATCGCCTGAAACCCGCCACCGGCCCGGAAGGATTGCTGGAACGGGAGGGCAGCGCCGAGAGCGAGATCGCCCCCGAGGGGAAGGTCTTTGTCAACGGCGAGTATTGGGATGCCTGGAGCGACCAGCCGATTGCCTCCGGGTCCAGGATTATGGTGGAGCGGGTGGAAGGCATGCGGCTCAAGGTTAGGAAGATAACGTAGTAGGGGCGAGGCGCTCCTCGCCCTTTTCAGGCGCTGCTTGGGGTGCACCACATGAAAAAGGAGGCTAGCAATAATATGTTGAACAAAATTGCGCTCAGATTTTGGTTAGATTTGGCTGTAGCGATTGAACAAAAACGCAGGCGTAGCAGGGCTACGTCGAGGATTTTGTGATTGAGCTGCGGTCAAAGATGGCCGGAAGATGAGATGCAAGATGTTCAAGTTATTGTTGCTAGCCTCCTAAGGAGGTTTGTCATGTTCGATCTGTTCAACTACATCCCGGTCCTTTTTGTCGCTGTCCTGTTTATCATGTTCGCTGCCAGCGCGGTGCGCATCCTTCCCGAGTACGAACGCGGCGTACTGTTCCGCCTCGGCCGGCTGGCCGGGGTGCGGGGTCCGGGCCTCTTTTTCATCATCCCCGGCATCGATCGCCTGGTACGGGTGACGTTGCGCACCGTGGTCATGGATGTCCCCTCTCAGGACGTGATCACCCACGACAACGTAACGGTCAAGGTATCGGCGGTCATCTACTTCCGGGTCATGGAACCGCAGAAGGCGATTGTGGATGTTGAAAACTACCTCTACGCCACCAGCCAGTTGTCCCAGACCACCCTGCGGAGCGTCCTGGGACAGGTGGACCTGGATGAACTCCTGGCCAACCGCGAGAAGATCAACAAGGAGTTGCAGGAGATCCTCGACCGGCACACCGAGCCGTGGGGAGTCAAGGTCGCCAACGTGGAGGTGAAGAACATCGACCTGCCCCAGGAGATGCAGCGTGCTATCGCCAAGCAGGCAGAGGCGGAGCGCGAGCGTCGCGCCAAGATCATCCACGCCGAGGGCGAACTGCAGGCATCGGAGAAACTCGCCCAGGCTGCGGTGATTCTGGCTAAGGAGCCGACCGCCCTGCAACTGCGCTATCTCCAGACCCTGACTGAAATCGCCGCTGAAAAGAACTCCACCACCATCTTCCCGGTCCCCATCGACCTGATCAAGATGTTCTTGGAACGCCGGGACACGGCATGATGCCACCGTTGGTGGAGTATTCCCCTAGCCCAGAAAGGCGATAAACACCTTGCGCTCCCGGGGGCCGTCGAACTCGCAGAAATAGATCCCCTGCCAGGTCCCGAGCCAGGGTTTGCCGTCCCGTACGATGACCTGCTGCGACGAGCCGAAGAAACTGGCCTTGATGTGCGCGTCGGAGTTACCTTCGCCATGGCGGAAATGGTGGCTGCGGGGAATCAACTCGTCGCTGAACCACTCCATGTCCCGCGCCACGTCCGGGTCGGCGTTTTCATTGATCGTCACGGCTGCGGTGGTATGGGGCACATAGACGGTCAGAATGCCGTCCTGCCACCCATTCCGGGTCACGAGTTCCTCAATCTGGCGTGTAATTGAGATCAACTGGGTTCTTTTTCCGCTCGAAACACGCATCTCGGCTGTGCTCAACATAATGGCCTCCTTGGGCAAAGCTTGAACCTAAAACGGCAATCCGGCCTCAAGACGCGGATAAAAATCAAAACCTGCCACGGAGACATAGAGACACAGAGAAAACCGGGAGTAAGGCAAGCAAAAAACAACAATTCTTGATGATGGTATTATCGAGAAACAGTTTTTGCTTTTCTCTGTGGACCTCTGTGCCTCTGTGCCTCTGTGGCGGATGTCAGCCTGGATCTCTGTGGCTCTGTGGCAAATGTTATTTCTGGGTTGAATGGCTGCAACGTCCGGCTCCGGAATCGTGTTATACTGTAATTGGGACAGAAAGAAAAGGAGGTGGCGGCCATGAGAGACATGAAAAGCACGTTGGCAAAACCGCGACAAACGATGAAGATGGCCATGCCGGGCAAACATGAGCTGATGATCCGCCGTGCAGCCAACCACAATGTCCACATCATCACCCCCCACGGCAAGATCCAGGCCGGCCG
Organism: Oryzomonas sp.; assembly: GCA_050013355.1. GTDB lineage: Bacteria > Desulfobacterota > Desulfuromonadia > Geobacterales > Pseudopelobacteraceae > Oryzomonas. The sequence continues at coordinate 6,906 of JBEKFJ010000086.1, read as the reverse complement.
CAAAGGCCGCAAAGGATGAGACGCAGACCTTCAAAAGCCCGGCACGTGCCGGGCTTTTGAGTCCCCTTCCCCGGCACACTCCCCTTTGATTGACTTTTTCTCCCCAGCGGTATATTCAGAAATGTTCCTATATTGCCCAAGGAGTCATGTGTGCCCGATACACCAAAAAAAAGCCGTCTGTTCGCCTTCGTCGCCGGGCGCCCACGCCTCATCCTGGCGCTGGCCCTGCTCTTTTCCGTCCTTTCCGTCATCTACACCAAAAAGAACATGGAGTTCCTGACCGGCCGCGACGAGTTGATGCCGAAGAACGCCCCCTTCAAGATGGATTACCAAGCCTATCGCCGTGAATTTGGCGATCAGGAGGAGATCGTGGCGGTCATCGAGTCGGATGACGCCGAGAAATCAACCCGCGCCGCCGATGCGCTGTACCAGCGCCTGAACCGGGAAACCGGCATGTTCCGCGATGTTTTCTACCCCGGCGGCCTCCCCTTTTTCCGCAGGAACGGCCTCCTGTTCATGCCGCTGGAGGATCTGCAACAGTTGCGCCATACCCTGACCATGGCCGCACCGGTGCTGAAGGACCTTGCCGCCTCACCGTCGGTGCAGACGCTCTTCACCAGCCTGACCGGCCAGATCGATGATTACCTTGCATCCGGCAACCCGGCATCGCTTGAGAGCCTGACCTTCATGCTGACCACCCTGGACAAGGGTTTCAAGGCCTTTGACGGCAAGGGGAGCCCAATGACCATGGATGCGTTCCTCAAGGGAGGGGGCAACGGCAGACCATCGGCCCTTGAGAATGCCGGCAAGCAGCAGGTCATCACCATGCGGCCGGTCAAGAATGAGGGGAGCGTTCTGGCCTCGGAAAAGCCGACAAAGGCGGCCCGCGCCGCCCTAGCCGAGATCTTGATGCGGCCCGAGTTCAAGGGGGTCACGGCCGGCCTCACCGGCGTGCCGGTACTTGAGTACGAGGAGATGGCCACCAGCCAGCGGGATATCGGGATAGCCACCGTACTCTCCCTCTCTCTGACCGTGATCCTGCTGTTGCTCGCCTTCCGCGGCCTGTTGAACGTGGTCAGCGCCATGGTCTCGCTGATCGTCGGCATCTGTCTCTCCTTCGGCTTTGCCACTGCCACGGTGGGACACCTCAACATCCTCTCCATGGTCTTTGCCATCATGCTGATCGGTCTGGGGATCGAGTACGGCATCCAGGTGGTTCTGCGCTACCAGGAGGAGGTGCGGGGCGGCTCGCCGGGCCTTACGGCCATCGAAACCAGCCTGAGCGTCAACATCCGCTCGATCATTATGGCCGCCGCCACCGTGGCCCTGGCCTTCGCAACCTTTACCCTCACCGATTTCAAGGGCATCGCCGAGTTGGGCGTCATCGCCGCCGGCGGGGTCGTGATCTGCGTGATTGCCACCTTCACCGTGCTGCCGGCCATGCTGATCCTGCTGGAGAGATTCAGGAAACCGCAATCCGTCAACACCGCCCCCGGGCAGGCTCCGGCAGATCTGGCCGAAAAGCCCTTTTTCCGCGCCCTGTACGCCAACCCGCGGACGGTCGTGGCCGCAACCCTGCTCCTGTCGCTCGTATGCCTCTACCCCACCCTGACCATGCGCTTCGACTACAACCTGATGAACATGCAGGCCAAGGGGCTGCAATCGGTGGAATACGCCTACAAGCTGATGCGCAGCAAGGAAAATTCCGGTTATTTTGCCGTGGTGACCGCCCGGAACGAGGATGAGGCCAAACAGTTGGCCGAGCGGCTGGAGAGACTGCCCAGCGTGGACCACGTGGTCAGTCTGCCGTCCCTGGTGCCGGACCATCAGCAGGCCAAGCTGACCGAACTGGCTGCTATCAGGCAGGTTATGGCTGAGGTCAATCCGGTGCCCTACGAGGAGAACCTGCGGGTCATGGAACTGCCCAAGGTCTTCGAAAAATTCCGCGACCGGGTGGGCAAGCTGAAAACGGCGCTGGAGGCACGCAAGGCAGCAGAAGCCAAACCGGTCGGCGCCTTTCTGGCGACCCTGGACGGTTTCTTTGCCACACTGGAGAAGGAAAAGGACAAGAACGCCCTGGGGATGCTGCGGGAATTCCAGGGGGGCATGTTTGCCGAGCTGCCGGCCAAACTGGCCATGATGAAGGAGAGCCTGGAGGCATCACCGGTCACAGAGGCCGACGTGCCGGCGGAACTGAAGCAGCGCTTCGTGGGTAAGAGCGGTGTGCTGCTGCTCCAGGTCGCACCGAAGAAGGAGGTCTTCGAACACGAGCCGCTCCGGGAATTCGTCACCCAGGTCAGGAGCATCGTTCCCCATGCCACCGGTGAACCAATCATGGTCTACGAATCCCTGACCATCCTGCGGGACGCCTACCTCAAGGCCTTTGCCTACGCCTTGCTCGGTATCGCCGTCATCCTGCTGATCAACTTCAAGAGCATCAGGTTTGCCGCCATGGGCGCCCTGCCGTTGGCGGCGGGACTCCTGCTGATGGTGGGGGGTATGCGGCTGGCGGGCATCAGCTTCAACTCGGCCAACATCATCGTGCTGCCGCTGATACTTGGGGTGGGGATCGATTCGGCCATCTACATCATCAACCGCTACCGCCAGGGGAACGAGACCCCGGCCCAGGTCGCCACGCGCAGCGCCGGCATCGGCGTGCTCCTCAACGCCCTGACGATCCTGTTCAGCTTCGGCGCCCTGATGGTGGCCCACCACCAGGGGGTCTTCAGCATCGGCGCGGTCATGTCCCTGGGCATGGTGGCCAGCGTGGCGGTCTTCCTGGCCTTCCTTCCGGCGCTTCTGACTCTGTGGGGGAAGCGGTAGGGATAATGGCGGCACATTTACCAGATCGTTTTCACATGGGGACAATTTCGCAGCTTATCGTCCTTGTCCGTTATCAGGGAAAGCCTGGCAGCAACTCCAGCACTTCATCCCCGGTCAGATGACCCTGTACCAGAAGAGCTTTGGCAATGGTCAGGGCCGCCTCCCAGACACCATTATCGAAGTAGTGTTTGAGCGCGCCGCCGATATCGACAACAACATTCTGGATATCCCCCTCGGAAAGGCCTTCCGAGACGAGCAGAGCATGGTACCTGTCGATGTCGTGAGCAGCCTGGGCCCTCAACTGCGGCAGGAGCGGCTCCAGGTCAACTCCATTGCGGAAGAGGTTTTCGCACTCTGCAAAAAATCCGCTATAAGCGATCAGGCCATTCTCGAACAATGTCGTCTGCATCTTATGGAACCGGATCCCTCCGGTAAGGCCGTGGAAGGTAATGTTCATCTCATCATAATCATCGTCGACATTGACAGCGCTGTTGCTTATGAACACCTCCTGAACGATTCCCCTGTGGATCATGGTAGCAACCACGGTATGGGCGGCCTCATGTATGGCGGACTGCTCGCGCTTTGAATAGGCATCTTCATCATCTCCTACGTCCATGGAAAGGAAATGACGTTCAATATCAAGGACATCTCTGTGGAGCTTGGGAGCACTGCCTGAATCGATGGTGGGGAAAGAGCGTCGCCAGTCAGTAGAGAGAACCGATCTCATTTTATCTCCGTTTCAAACCTTACAGGTTGTTGAAAATCGTCATGAGGAGGCAGGTCAGCAAGGCGCAAGCGAACGAGGAAGCGAGGCGTACCCCTCGGTACGCTCCCGCTTTTGAGTGAGCGGCAACGCCGCAGACCTGCCCCGCAGTAGATTTTCAACAACCAACTAATGCAGGGAATGGCTACTCTTCATCCTCGAGCTTGGGGACGAAAAAGTTTTTGAAGATGTCGGACGGATCGCTTCCCAACTCCTTCGCCTCCGCGCTGCTGCTGGCGAGGAAAAACATGACCGAAACCATCATCTCCGTGCCGTGTTCCCGGATAATGCCTTCGAGAACCGAGCGTTTGGCTTCGCTGAAGGCGCTAATCATGGAGGCGATCTGTTCAGGGTTCGCATCCATAGTGGATCCCATATAAACGCCCCCCCCTTTGACGCCAACGAAGACCGCTACAGAGCCAATTTCAGCATCCTCGGGAACAGAGGCCAAAAGTCTTGCCATCGCTATCGAACAGGTAAGATCCCCTTTATTCATGATGTCTCCTTCAGGGTCGCTTGTAATAGATACTGTGGCCCAAAAATCCGAGCTAAACAAAAGAATTCTACCAGCCTTGCATCCAATAGCAAGTGACTTTGTCAACGCGCGCATGCGCGATGCGTACGCGACAATTTACTCAATTGATTTAGCTTATTATAACTTATTAATAGGAGGAATGCTGTGAATATATCATGGGATGTTGTTTGGAGTTTAAACAAAAAGAACCACATCCTAGGGGGTGGTTCTCATCAACGAAAGAACTACCCCGCAGCAAGCTGCGAGGTATCACATCAGTAATTTGATTCTCTCATCGAAGCAAGCTTCGAGGAATTTACCCAAAGAGATTAAATTACTTCAGCATAAACCGTAAATAATAGCATGCTGGTCTGCCAGCTCTCAAGCAGGAGAAACCTGCGGGAATTGTGCCATCAAGGCATTTGACCAATATCATCAGAAAGTGTGCCTCGTTCTTCTATCATACGGTTATATGACTCAAATCAGGCTCTGAAGCCCGGTCGAGCCGCGGCCGTCACCCCTGGGGAACCAGGCGAACGCTGTGGGCGCTGGCCTCGGCCCGGCTCCGAGCCTCATCGGTGGTAGTGCCCTGGACCAGGGCCACACCCATGCGCCGGCCGGGACGGGTATCCGGCTTGCCGAACAGGCGCAACTTGGCTCCGGGGACGCTGAGGGCCTCAATAAGCCCCTCGAAACGCACATTGTCCCGGCTCTCCTCCGCCAGGATCACGTGGCTGGCCGCGGGGGCCAGGTTGAGGATCTCGGGCACCGGCAGCCCGAGAATGGCGCGCACATGGAGCTCGAACTGGCTCAGGTTCTGGGAGACCATGGAAACCATGCCGGTGTCGTGGGGTCGCGGGGAGACCTCGCTGAACCAGACCGTGTCGCCCTTGACGAACAGCTCCACCCCGAAGATGCCGTAACCGCCCAGGGAGCCGGTGACCGCTGCCGCCTGTCGCCGGGCCTCCCCGAGCGCCACCGCCGACATGGCCATGGGTTGCCATGACTCGTGATAGTCCCCCTTGATCTGGACATGGCCGATGGGCGGGCAGAATGAGGTGCCGCCGGCGTGGCGGACGGTCAGCAGGGTGATCTCGTAGTCAAAGTCGATAAATTCCTCGATGATAACCGTGTCGGAGACGCCGCGAGCCCCCTCCATGGCGTAGCGCCAGGCGGGATCCACATCCGAGGCTGCGTGTACCACGCTCTGCCCCTTGCCCGACGAGCTCATGATCGGCTTCACCACGCAGGGGAACCCGATAGCCGCGGCGCTGAAGCGCAACTCCTCCAGGCTTGCGGCAAAGGCGTAGGCTGCCGTGGGCAACCCCAGTTCTTCGGCAGCCAGGCGCCGGATCCCCTCGCGATTCATGGTCAGGTTCGTTGCCCGCGCCGTAGGGATCACCCGCTGCCCGCCCCGTTCCAGTTCCAGCAGAAAGGCCGTGTCGATGGCCTCGATCTCAGGCACGATCAGATCGGGCCGTTCCATCTCCACCACCCGTTGCAGCGCTTCCCGGTCCAGCATGCTGATGACGTGACTTCTGTGGGCCACCTGCATGGCCGGGGCATGGGGATAACGGTCCACGGCGATCACCTCCACGCCGAGGCGCTGCGCCTCGATGGCGACCTCCTTGCCCAACTCTCCGGCCCCCAACAGAAGCAGTCTGGTCGCGCCCGGTTTAAGCGGTGTTCCAAGGTTCATATTGATGTCATCCTCCCTGTTTAAAGTTTGTCAAAATCGGCAGTTCTGCCACAGAGACACAGAGGAAATCACAGATTTTTTTCAAATTTTCTCAAATCCGGAATGGTGAAGAGAAATGAGACCATAATAATGATATAACTCTTATAAATACTTATCTCTGTGTCTCCGTGTCTCTGTGGCAAATACTTTTTCTAGGTTTTTACGGCGCACTGACGTTAACCACCTGGCTTCCTTCGTTCCCGGGGTTCACCACCTGCATGCGGAAATCCTTGTCAACCGGCGAATAGGGGAACCGCTGGTAGATGAGCCGGGCACAGTCGATATAGATTACCTTTTCCCGTGAGGCCGCATCCTGGCCGCCTATTCCGCCAACGCGCTGGCCGTCCACGTAAAGGGCCGAGTTTTGTTGAAAATTTTTCCCGTCTATGATCAACTCGTAATAATTCACATTCTCGTCCCCCTTCGTCACCTGGCTGATTTCAGGCTTTGTCTCGATCTCCAGCGCCAGCGGCACCGAGGCGTTCTCCTGCGAGTTTCTCACCATGACCTGGTGCAACCCGCCCGCCACCTGCGGCACCCTGAATGAAATAGCCTCGGGCGAGATCACGCGGCTCTTGATGGAGGCATTGTCAAAAAAGAGAAGCGACGTCTCGCCAAAATTGCGGCCTACCGCGGTAACGTCCCGCTCCCCATTCTGGGCACAGGAGCCGATCCTGTCGGGTGAGAGGGCACTCAGTACCGGACGCTGGGGCAGCACGGAAAAGTTGTAGGCCCGGCCCACAACGCCGTCGCCCCGCTTGAGGTACAGTGCGTACAATCCAGCTTCGAGCTGCGGGACGATGAACTCGACCTGCTTAGCGTCGTTGACCTTGGCCGGTATCTCCACGCTGCCGAGAAAGGCCGAGATCTGATCGCCGAAGTTGGAGCCAAAGATGGTCACCTTGTCCCCCGGCTCCGCCTGGGCCGGGATAATGCTGAGAACAGCGGGTGCGGTGTCCTGGGGCGGTGTCGCAGACTTCATGACGCGCTGCGGCCGGTCCGCTGCGAAGAGGGGAGCGCTCCCTGCCAGGCAGAACGTCACGAAGATCAGCATAGCGGCGGCGTTTC
>JBEKFJ010000085.1:0-11035 GCA_050013355.1 Oryzomonas sp. | reverse complement strand
CAATATTCAAGGGGGATACCGTATGAATATCAGGGTTTCCGTCACGGTTTTCGGCCGTGTTCAAGGGGTAGCGTTTCGTCACTACACCAGCCTGCGTGCCATGGAACTCGGCGTCAACGGCTGTGTCAGGAACCTGCCGGACGGTTCCGTCGCCGGCGTGTTCGAGGGCGACGAGAACGCCGTGAATGCCTTGGTTGACTGGTGCCGTCAGGGGCCGCCCGCCGCAGTGGTGGAACGGCTCGACCTCCGCCAAGAGGTCTGCACCGGCGAATTCAGGGAGTTCACTATCAGGTAGCGCTGCCGTCCAGGCCGGCCAGCTTCGTGATCGCCTGCCATACCCCTTCGCGCCCGGCTTTCGACAGGGCCGAGAAGGGGACCAATTCATCCCGGCTGCGGCCGATGGCCGCAGCAATCATGCCTGCCTGGCGGGCTTGCTCGTTTTTCGAGAGCTTGTCGCACTTTGTAACCACGATGATCGGCGGGATGCCATAGGTATCGAGCCAGCGCAGCATCTGCAGGTCCCCGTCCGCGGGGATGCGGCGGATATCCAGGATCAGGACCACTGCCCGCAGGTTCTCGCGCCCAGCCAGGTAGGTCTCGATCATCGGTTGCCACTGTTTGCGCAGATCGGGCGGCGCCTTGGCGTAGCCGTAGCCGGGCAGGTCCACGAGGACCAGGCGGCCGTTAACGTCGAAAAAATTGATCAACTGTGTCCTGCCGGGCGTGGAACTGGTCCGCACCAGGTTTTTGCGGTTGACCAGCACATTGATCAGCGATGACTTGCCCACATTGGAACGGCCCACGAAGGCCACCTCGGGCAGGGTTATCTCAGGGTAGTCCTTCGGCTTTACAGCACTCTTGATGAAATCCGCCTGCTGTACTTCCATGTCAACGTTCTCCTTGGCAACGGCATTATAGTTCGCCGCGTCATGGCTGTTCAAGCGCTTATTTCTCCTGCGCAATTATTTGTCGGCAATTTAGTCGGTGGCGCTCGACACACTTCTGTGATATATGAATACTATTCCGTTGTTGTCCTCTTTCATAGTTTCCTGGCAAGGTTCCGATGACGGCATCCACTGTGGACATAGCGCTGTTTGCAGCAAAGCTGGGGATCGTATTCTTCGTTATCCTCACCTTGGCTGCCTACTTGGTATTTGCCGAACGGAAGATCCTGGCCTGGATCCAGGATCGCAAGGGACCAAATCGCGTCGGCCCCTTTGGACTTCTCCAACCCCTCGCAGACCTGATCAAGCTCCTCACCAAAGAAGATTTTATCCCGGTAGCTGCCGACAAATGGTTGTTCTATCTGGCACCGGCCATGGCCGCCATCCCGGCCATCCTGACCTTTGCCGTCATCCCGTTCGGCGCGCCGGTGGCCATTGCCGGCCGTCAGGTGCCGATGCTGGTGGCAGATCTGAACGTCGGGCTGCTGTTCTTCCTGGCGCTCTCCTCCATCGCGGTGTACGGGGTCGCCATCGGCGGCTGGGCCTCCAACTCCAAGTATTCCCTGCTGGGGGGGATCCGCGGCCTGGCCCAGTTGATCTCCTACGAGCTGTCCATGGGGTTGTCGCTGGTGCCGGTGGTCATGCTGGCTCGCTCCTTCAGCCTGGCCGATATCGTCGCCGCCCAGTCCCCCGTTCCGTTCATCGTCTATCAGCCGCTGGCCTTTCTCATCTTTCTGGTCAGCATCACGGCAGAGTGCAAGCGCATCCCCTTCGACATCCCCGAGGCCGAGGGTGAACTGGTGGCCGGTTTTCACACCGAATACTCCGGCATGCGCTTCGGCCTGTTCTTTGTGGGCGAATACATCAACATCATCGTGTTGGGCGGACTGGCGACGACCTTCTTCCTTGGAGGGTGGCACGGGCCTTTTCTGGCGCCGGTGATATGGTTTTACCTCAAGACCCTGTCCTTCGCATTCTTTTTCATCTGGATGCGCGGAACCCTGCCCCGTCTGCGCTACGACCAACTCATGCACCTGGGGTGGAAGGTGTTGACGCCGCTGGCCCTGGCGAATATCCTGGCCACCGGTTGGTGGCTTGCACTGAGGGGGGCATGATCGATGAATCTGCGGACATCACCGTCCGGAACATAAATCAACCACAGGAGGAGTCGAACATGGAAAGTGTGAACGCTAAAGACCGTCACGGCCACACCCCTCTGATCAATGCCGCGAAAGAGGGGCAGAAGGACTTTGTTCAGGACCTGCTGCACCGGGGCGCAGACTTGACCGCCAGCAGCGACAAAGGCAAAACGGCCCTCCATTACGCTGCCGCCAACGGCCATACCGAAATCGTCAAGATGCTGCTCGACAAGGGCGCCGACGTTGACGTCCGCGACCGGGAAGGGCATACCCCCCTGATGCTGGCTGCCATTTACGGCTGCAACCAGACCGTGCAGGCCCTGCTGGACGGCGGCGCCGATGCAGGGCTCAGGACGCCCACCGGCAATACCGCCAGCCGCTATGCCGAAAACAACAGTCACCCCCTGGCCTCGGCGCTGCTCAAGAAGGCCGAGCGGGCCAAACACGGCAACGCATAATACTTTCCGATCCCCGAGCAGAGACGCCCCGTCGGGGCGTCTCTCGTTTTTGGAAGAACGTACCCCATGCCGATATTCTCCGACATAAAGGCCATCCTGGGCGGTTTCCGCATCACCCTGTCACACATGCTGCGCCGACCGGTCACCATCCAGTATCCCGAAGAAAAGCGCACCCCGTACCCGCGCTACCGGGCGCGCATCGTGCTGACCCGCGACCCGGACGGCGGCGAGCGCTGCGTGGCCTGCTACCTCTGTTCCGCCGCCTGCCCGGTGGACTGCATCTCCATGCAGGCCGCCGAACAGGAAGACGGCCGCCGCTATGCCGCATGGTTCCGGATCAACTTCTCCCGCTGCATCTTCTGCGGCCTTTGCGCCGAGGCCTGCCCGACCCTGGCCATCCAGATGACGCCCGATTACGAGATCTGCAAGCGGGATATCATGGACCTGGTCGCTGAAAAGGAAGACCTGCTGATCGACGGCTGCGGCAAGGACGATTCCTACAACTTCTACCACCACGCCGGCATCGCCGTGACCCAGCCGCGGGGCGAGGGGCTGGAGGAAACAGCGCCGGTGGATGTCAGGACGTTGATGCCGTAACGGCGGAAAACGAATCTTCCCCGGAGAGACAGAGACACGGAGGAAACAAGAATCACTGGCAGAGATAAGCGGAACGCTTTTTTTCGGGTATAGTTATCTCTTGCCGTTGAACGTCTCTGCGTCTCTGTGTCCCCGTGGCAAAATGAACTGATATGGAACAGACCATCTTCTACATACTGGCCGGGGTGGCCGTCATCGGCACGATCCTGGCCATTACCGAGAAACACCCGGTGCATGCCATCCTGTACCTGGTCACCACCCTGTTCTCCATCGCGGTGATCTTTTACCTGCTGATGGCGCCGCTGGTGGCGGCATTCGAGGTGATCCTCTACGCCGGCGCCATCATGGTGCTGTTCCTGTTCGTGATCATGATGCTCGACCTGGGGCACCCGGAAAAGGGCATGTCGCCCCACTGGCGCGAGTGGCTGCCGGCCCTGGCCCTGGCAGGGGCGAGCATCGCCTGCCTGGCAATCGTCATCGTCTCCCGCCATGGCTCCGCTGCCGCACCGGCAGCCCCGGCCCTGCCGATACGCGAGGTGGCACGCCACCTGTTCCAGGACCACGGCCTGGCGGTGGAGTTGATCTCGCTGCAACTGCTCTTTGCGCTGGTCGGCGCGCTGTACCTGGGGCGGCAGAAATGACGACTTCGCCAATAGTCCGTCTGCGGCGTTGCACTCATCACGCGGCGCTCAACGAAGCGCTGCTACGCCTCGCACCCCATTCCTCGCTCGCCTGGCATCCAGAGCTTTTTGCTGTGTCGTGGGGACCTTCCCCGGAGTATGAAGCATGATCGTTCCGCTGGAACATATCCTCATGTTGGGCGGCCTGCTCTTCTTTCTGGGAATGGGCGGGCTTCTGGCCTGGCGCGCCAACCTGATCATGATGCTGGTCTGCATCGAGGTCATGCTGAACGCCGTCATGCTGGTCTTCGTGGGGGGCTCGGCCCGCTGGGGCACTGCGGACGGCCAACTGTTCGCCATCTTCATCATGGCCCTCACCTCGGCCGAGGTCTCCCTGGCCCTGGCCATGGTGGTCTACCTGCACCGACGGCGCAAGACCGTTGATACGGACCAGTTCAGCGAGATGAAAGGATAGGATAAATGTCCCCCCTCCCCTTGCGGGAGGGGGTTAGGGGGTGGGGGAAGCTGCCATGAAACCACGACATTCCCTTCATTCATATGCCAGAGAATTACGAAACAACGGCACTGATGTAGAACGGTTGCTATGGCGGCATTTGAGAAACAGCCAGCTTGGGGGCATCAAGTTTCGCAGGCAACAAGCGATAGAAGCATATATTGTTGACTTCGTCTCTTTCGATACAAGGATTGTCATCGAACTCGACGGAGGACAGCACAAGGAAAATGAAGTGTACGACGAGCAAAGGGACGCCTGCCTTCGAGCAAACGGTTTTTCAGTTCTGAGATTTTGGAACAATGATCTGATCACAAATATTGAGGGTGTTTTGGAGGTTGTCAGGCAGCGGTGCCTGGAAGTGAATTCCCCCACCCCCCAGCCCCCTCCCGCAGGGGGAGGGGGAGTTTAGGATGAACATGGTGTCGGCATCAATCCAGTGGCGTTGCGGCGTCTGCAATGGCGCCGAGCCGGTCGGTACCGGTGGTATCTGTGTGCGCTGCACAAAATTCGCTTGCAACCGGCATCTCAACACCGTGCTGGCCGACGAGAAGAAGATCCAGGTATGCAGTTCGTGCCTGACCGGTGAGGACAAGGTGGAAAAGGGGCTGCGGCTGCGGGGGATGCTGGGCAGGTGGTTCGGTTGAGTTTAATCCCATCGAATTCGATGGGATTAGGACTGTCTTGTTGTACACATGCTAGTCAAACTCTGCAAGGCATGAAGGAAACGAAATGAAAGAGTGGTTAATTGCTGTCGTACCACTTGGAAGCGTAGCGCTTGGTGCCATTCTGGGCTATTTTTTCACTTCTCGCGCGAAACGCGACGAATCTATCGTTCGTTTCAAAGAAGAAAAATACGCAAAACTCCTCATCAAGCTTCAGGGATTCGTCGGTACTACGACTTCGGCCCAATTAAAAAGAGAATTCTTTGAAGAACAGTATCAATCGTGGCTTTACGCGTCTGATGAAGTAATTGAGTCTTTAAACGCGCTGGTTCATCTCGTGAAAGAGGGTCAAGGGGCTGCGCCTGATCCCGACGCTGGGCGTAAAGCCATCGGTAACGTTGTTCTTTCAATACGGCGTGATCTTTTACGCAAGACGAAGCTTGGATATGCTTCTTTCCAATACACCGACGTTTATGAAAACAAATAAGGGTGACGAGCACGCATCTAAGTGCACGCAGATGCGCAAAAGGATTTACGGTCTTGCCTAGACAGGGATAGCTATTCATACCAGTTTTGAAACATTAAGGAAGTTTTCACGAAAGAACCGATGAAACTCTACCTTGCCCTCATACTCCTGCTGCCGCTCATGGGCGGCCTCTTCAACGCCCTGCTCGGCCTGACGCTGCCGCGCCGCGTGGGCGAGACAGTGGCCTGCGGGGTGATCTGGGGCGCGTTTGTCAGTGCCGTGCTGGCCTTTGTGGGCTTCACCGGCCCGGTGCGGGTTGAGTTCGGCTCCTGGTTGGCCGCCTTCGACTTCCAGGCTCCCATTGCCCTGTACCTGGACCAGCTCTCCCTGTCGCTGACCCTGATGATCACCTTTGTCTGCGGCCTGATCCATCTCTACTCCGTCGGCTACATGCAGGACGACCCGGCCCATGCCCGCTACTTCGCCCTGCTGAACATCTTCGTCTTCGCCATGCTGATGCTGGTGCTGGCCGAAAACCTGCCGCTCCTTTACCTGGGATGGGAGGGGGTCGGCTTCTGCTCCTACGCCCTGATCGGCTTCTGGTACACGGAGGAGCAGAACGCCACAGCCGGGCGCAAGGCCTTCATCACCACCCGCATCGGCGACACCGCCTTCGGCGTCGCCATCGTCTGGATGTTCCAACTCTCGGGCTCAGTCTCCATCACCCATTTGAACACCATGGGCACGCTCATCCCCGCTGCCGTTGTCACGACCCTCGGCCTGCTGCTCTTGGCCGGCGCCGCCGGAAAATCGGCCCAGTTGCCGCTGTCGGTCTGGCTGCCGGACGCCATGGCCGGCCCCACCCCGGTCTCGGCCCAGATCCACGCCGCCACCATGGTCACGGCCGGGGTCTACCTGCTGGCGCGCATGTTCCCGCTGATCGGCGGCTCCGGGACGGTGCGGGCCGCCATCGCCCTGACCGGGGGCGTCACCGCCTTCTATGCCGCCACCTGCGCCTGCTGCCAGCGCGACCTGAAGCGCATCCTGGCTTACTCCACCATCAGCCAGATCGGCTACATGGTGCTCGGCGTGGGGGCCGGGGCGCTGACCGGCGCCGCCTTCCACCTGTTGACCCACGCCTTCTTCAAGGCGCTGCTGTTCCTGGGTGCGGGCTGCGTCATCACCGCCCTGCACCACCAGCAGGACATCTTCCGCATGGGTGGGCTCAGGGCAAAGCTGCCTGCTGTCTACTGGCCGTTTTTGGCCGGTGCGCTCTGCCTCGCCGGGTTTCCACTGACCGGCGGTTTCTTCAGCAAGGACGCCGTCCTGGGAGGGGTTGCCGCCCAGGGCGGTCCTCTGTACGGCGGTCTGCTGCTGCTCGGCCTCATTACGGCGCTCATGACCTCCTTTTATACCTTCCGCATGGTCTTCGTGGTCTTTCACGGGGGGGGAGAGCCCCATACCGCTCCCCTCCCTAAGATCATGACCCTCACCCTCGTGCCGCTGGCCCTGCTGGGCCTGTGCGGCGGTATGCTCAATCTTCCTTCCTACCTGGTCCATCATGGTATTCTGGACGGTTTCCTCGGTTCCATCCCCGGTTTTGGCGGTGACGAGAAGTCATCCATTGGCGGGGAGATCGTCCTGCAGATCGTCGCCGCCATCCTCAGTCTGACGGGACTTGGCATGGCGTGGTTCCGCTACACCGGCAGCCGCCGGGCCGAAGCCCTGGCCCGCGAGGAGGCTGGGCTTCCGGGCGCAGGATTCCTGCTGAACGGCTGGCGTCTGGACAGCCTTTACGGGGCGCTGATCATAAACCCGTTCAAACACTTGGCGAGTTTTTTCTGGAAACAAGGGGATGAGGCCGGTATCGATGGCGCGTTGGACAGTTTGGCCCGTCTCATTGCCCGCCTGGGAGGGTTGCCCGCCGAATGGAGCACCGGCCGGGTGGCCACATCCCTGTTCGGCCTGGCGGGCGGGGTGTGCGTGGTACTTGCGTATCTTGTTTGGGTGACGCTGCCATGATGGCCGATCTGCATCTACTGACCGTCCTGGTCTTCTTCCCTCTGGCGGGCTGCCTGCTGATGCTGCCGGCCTGGAAGCACCCTGCGGCCGCTCGGCCGCTGGCCCTGGGCGTGATGACCGGGGAGCTTTTGCTGGCGCTATGGCTGTACGCATCGTGGCAGGGACTGGCGGCGCTGAAACCGGTCCTGCCCGGTTACCTGCTGGTGGAGGACGCTCCCTGGATCGCTGCCTTCGGCATCCGATACACCCTGGGGCTGGACGGCATATCGCTCCTGATGGTGGTACTGATCGCCTTCAGCTTCTGCGTGGCCCTGGCGGTGTCGTGGCGGGCCATCGGCGAAAAGGTCGGCCTGTTCCTGACGCTGCTCCTGGCCATGGAAACCGGCATCATGGGGGTCTTCCTGGCGCTGGACCTGGCGCTGTTCTACCTGTTCTGGGAGGTGATGCTGATCCCCATGTTCTTCCTGATCGGCATCTGGGGGCATGGTCGGCGCATCTACTCCACGGTCAAGTTCTTCCTCTTCACCATGTTCGGCTCGCTCCTGATGCTGTTGGCGATCATCGCCCTGCACCTGCTCCATGCCCGCCAGAGCGGCGTGACCACCTTCGGGCTGTTTGAACTGATCGCGACCCCTTTGTCTGCCGGCACCCAGCTCTGGCTGTTCGCCGCCTTTTTCCTGGCCTTTGCCATCAAGTTTCCGCTCTTTCCGCTGCACACCTGGCTGCCGGACGCCCATACCGACGCCCCCACCGCAGGGAGCGTGATCCTGGCCGGGCTTCTGCTCAAGACCGGGAGCTACGGCCTCATCCGCTTCGGCTTCCCGCTCTTCCCCCAGGCTGCCCATACGCTGACGCCCCTGTTCTACACCCTGGCCATCGCCGGCATCATCTATGCCTCGCTGGTGGCCTTTGCCCAGGAGGACATGAAACGCCTGATCGCCTATTCCAGCATCGGCCACATGGGGTACGTGGCAATCGGCATCGCCGCCTGGGAGCCGGTGGCCCTGTCCGGCTCCATCATTCAGATGGCCAACCACGGGGTGACCACCGGCGCGCTGTTCGCCATGGTCGGGATGCTTGACGAACGGGCGCACACCAGGGAGATCGGCGCCTTCGGCGGGCTATGGGGCAAGATCCCGCTCTGGTCGTTCTTCTTCCTGATCTTCTCCATGGCCTCGGTCGGCCTGCCGGGACTGAACAACTTTGTGGGCGAGTTCCTGGTGCTGGCCGGCACCTTCACCAAGGCGCCGTTGGTGGCGGGACTGGCCTTCATCGGCATTGTCCTGACCCTGGTCTACATGGTGCGGCTGGTGCAGGAGGTGGTCTTCCAGGTGGAACGCCGGCCCTTGCCGCTGGCGGACCTGGACTGCCGGGAGATCTGCGTTCTGGCCGTGTTGGCCCTGCTGGTGGTGTGGATGGGGGTGCACCCCGCGCCGCTCCTGAATCTGATCCATGGACCGGTGCAGCTTCTGACAGGGGGGGTACCATGACAAAAGCCGACCTGATGGCACTCATGCCCCTGATCATCCTGGCCGGCGGCAGCGTGCTGGTACTGCTGGCAGGCGCGGTGCGTCCCGGAGGCTACCTGTACGAACTGGCCGGGGTGCTGATCGTTGCCTCCCTGCTCTGGAGCCTGTGCCTCCCGGCCGGAGCTGTCATGCCGGGCCTAGCCATTACCCCGTTCGCCCGTTTTTTCGCCGTCTTTCTCGACAGTGCCGGACTGGTTGCCCTGCTGCTGGCCTCCGGCTATAACAAAAGGCGCGCTATCGTGGGGGAGGAGTACCCGGCTACCCTTCTTTTCGCCTTGGCCGGCATGGGGGCGGCCTGCGCCGCCAGCGACCTGCTGATGCTGTTCCTCGGCCTGGAGGCATTTACGTTCGCCTTTTACCTTCTGGTCGCCATAGAACGGGATTCGGTCCGTGGAGGGGAGGCGGGGCTGAAGTACCTTCTCAACGGCACCCTGTCGGCGGCTGTTCTGGCCATGGGGATCGCCCTGGTCTATTGCAGCCGCGGGACGCTCAGGCTGCCCGAACTGGCCCAGCAACCCGTTACCCTTGAGCCGCTGTTCCTGGCCGGCTTCTGCCTGATCATCTTGGGATTGGCCTTCAAGCTCTCCCTGGTCCCGGCCCATCTCTGGACGCCTGATGTGTACCAGGGAGCACCGGCCCCGGTGACGGCGCTGCTTTCCACCTCATCCAAGGGGGCCTCGGTGGCGGCCGTGCTCCTCATCCTGCCGCTTATGGCCGGATGGCGCGGCGGTCACGACATCCTCTGGTGCCTGGCGCTCGCCACCATGGTCTGCGGCAACCTGGCGGCGCTGGTGCAGACCAGCATCAAGCGCCTGTTGGCCTGGTCGTCGGTGGCACAGATGGGGTACGTTACCCTGGCCTTTGTGGCCCTGCCGGCCGGCGGGGGGCGGGCCGCGATCTTCTACGTCGTGGCTTATGCGGCGGCCGGGTTGGCCTCCTTCGGCGCGGTGTCCGTTCTGTCGGATGGATCAGATCGGGACGCAATCGATCAGTACCGCGGCCTGGGGTACCGCAATCCGCTGGCCGGGGCGGTCCTGACCGTGGCGTTGTTCTCCTTGGCCGGGATTCCGCCGGCGGCCGGTTTCATGGCCAAGTTCGCGGTCTTCAGCGCCGCGCTGCGGGCGGGCGAAACCGCCCTGGCTGTGGTCGGCGTCCTCACGGCACTGGTGGCGGTGTTCTTCTATCTGCGGGTGGTGGTCGCGCTCTACATGAGTCCCGCTGACGGGGTGGAAGCGTCGGCCCGGCGGCTTACGGGTTCCGAGGCAACGGCCCTGGCCATTCCGACCCTGGCAACGGTTGTTATGGGAGTTTACCCCTCCCCGTTACTCGATCTGCTGGCACGTATCCTGGGGTGATAGATCGGCAAAGAATGGAAAAAGGCCGCCCGAAGATCGGACGGCCTTTTTTGCGCTGTGGAGGAGGCTTGGAGGCAACATTAATCATGACGCCCTTGTTTGTAAAGGGGGTATCAGCTAAAGAGCGGCGTCGTGGATGCAGGGATGATCCCCGCCTTTTCTGCCCGGTCCAAAAGGCATTGAATGGCCCTGATCCCCTCATCGCCCAGGTCGCTGGAGAAGTCGTTGACGTACAGGCCGATGTGGGCCGAGCAGACCTCTTCGTTCATCTCCTGGGCGTGCTCGTAGATGTAATGGGCCGCAGAAGCCGGATTGGCGCGGGAATAGGCCACCCCGTCCCGAAGGGCGCGCTCGATGGCGGCGATGGTCACGGCGCCCAGCGAACGTTTGGCAACGATGCCGCCCAAGGGGATCGGCAGGCCGCTCTCTCTCTCCCACCATTCGCCCAGGTCGAGCATCTTGTGCAGGCCGAACCCCTGGTAGGTAAAGCGGGATTCGTGGATGATCACGCCGGCATCGACGTTGCCGCTCAGAACGGCATCCATGATCTCGTTGAAGGGCATCACCAGGAAGTTTTTCAAGGCGGGGTTGAACAGGCGCAGCAGGAGCAGCGCGGTGGTAAGGCGTCCCGGAACGGCGATGGTCCCGCCCCGCAGGTCGGCGGGGGCGATAGCGTCCTTTGCCACCAAAAGCGGCCCGCAACCCCGACCCAGGGCGCTGCCCGAGCGG
>JBEKFJ010000084.1:24585-28154 GCA_050013355.1 Oryzomonas sp. | reverse complement strand
CCACAACTTTTACCCTGAAGCAAGACAAAACCCCTGTTTCAGGCACAGTGACATCCGCAGCATCAACTGCAACCTTTACCCCGGCACGCAAATTCGAAAAGGGCAAGGTTTATACTGCCACAATCACCACCGGAGCCAAGGACCTGGCAGGCAATGCACTGGAACGTGATTATGTGTGGAGATTTACCGCATTTTCGGGTCCTCGGGTTGTGAAGGTGCTGTCCACGCTCGATAATTCGCATTTCAATTTCGATAGTGCGGAGATTACCGAAAACGGTAAAGATCTGCTGAAGCATGATGTGGCGATTCTGAAAGCCGATTCAAATATGAAAATCCGTATTTCAGGGTATACCTCCGCTGCCGGGTCTGAAGAGTATAACCAGAAACTGAGCGAAAGAAGAGCCGCTGCCGCCAAGGAATATCTCGTAAAAACCGGCGGCATCGATGGGAAAAGAATCACCACCATCGGATACGGTGAAAAGAACCCCGCTCAGTACGAAGCTGATCCTTCGGACAAAAACTCTGCAGCAGCTCACGCAAACATGAGGGTGCTGATTGAGGTCATCGAAGAGTAGTAAAACAAGGTGAAGGCCCAAAAAGATGTGGATGCTCCGTCCTGGGAACAGTGGACAGGTGCAAAAGTTAAATTCACAAGCAGGTCGGTTAATCAATGGAAGGTCGGCTGCCAACAGCCGGCCTTTTCTGGTTGATGGCTGATGGGGCTGAGGGATACCACTGGGCCGGCAACGTGCGGGAGTTGGAAAGCGTCATCGAGCGTGCGGTGATCACCAGCCAGGGGACCGCACTCCAGGTGGTGGCCGGTTCGAAACCTTAAAGAAGACAGGGGATCTGCCAGGCCAGGAGGTCAAAGCCCTCTCCGAGTTGGAGCACGACCACATCCTCCAGGTGCTTCAGAAAACCGGCTGGCGCATCGAGAGGAAAAACGGGGCGGCGACACTTCTTGGCCTAAACCACAGTACGTTTCGCGCCCGAATGCGAAAAGACGGCATCCTCCGGCAATAGAGAAAGCCGTGTAGAATTGCAAATGTCTGCCTCGACGTGGTCCGTCACATTTGGCAGTTATGTTGAATATGATGGATGCCGCTGACGGTTTTCCCCTTTACCCCTCTCGCTCCCATTCCATTTTTACCCGTGCAATCAAACTCTTGCAATCTCAGTGTCCACCGGTTTTCTCTGGCACATTAGTTGCGGAGTACCTTCCTGGCAGAACATGGGAATCGCCGTGCTTTCTGCCAACTAGAGCTGAACTGAAGACAGCTTTTCAGAGCGAAGCCTCAAAACTTCAACATAGGAGAGGGGAGTGAGGAAGATGGGTGACAAGCAAACCATGACAGATCATTCAATGGCGATTGACACGGCTCATCTGCGCTCCGGCGAAAAAAACTGCAGGGCTGATTGCAGGACCAGAGCTTTTCTGGATGAGTTCTATCAATGCCAAGTATCTCAACATGACTGTAAATATTCCGTCCCCTTGGGGACAAGCTATTTGTGTGTGTCTCCGCATAGCCGCGAGTATTTGTTGTAACGGCTATTTCTGGAGATGAAACAAAGGAGGAGGATTGTATGAAGGTTCACATGACCGGCACCACGGCTCATCTGGAGGGCGACTGGACGCGGGCTGGAGTTACGCAAAGTACTATTGATTCAATGGCTGTTTCATTAGAGCAGATTGGATATGGATGTGAAAAGAGCCAACGAATCGATTGTGAGAAGATAATCGAAGCTGATGCCAGCGGACTTCAATTTCTTTACACCTGGCTGCAGTGCTTCAGATTCCGTGGCGTTGAACCGGAATTGATCAATATCCCAGAAAATATGCGGAAGATGTTTCTGAATCTAGGTTTTCGAAATTGCTATTCATAAAAACCTCCTGATTCGGCGGAATAGAAGAACGGAACCTCGAATCATAAACGGGGATCTGCAGATGAGAATGAATGAAGTGTGAGCGAGCAGTCTATAAAGGTCAACGAACAACCGACCATAAGGGCTAAACCATGTTTGAGCATAATGCAGTGGTGAGGATATTCAACTCCAACACCGAAGCAGAAACAAGCATCACGGAACTCCAGCGGGCGAGGTTCGGCATGAAAAAGCTGTCCATCGTAGGCAAGGACTATCACACGGAGGAGCATGTCGTCGGCAACCACAACGCCGTTGACCGCATGAAGGTCTGGGGTAAACAGGGGGCCTTTTGGGGCGGCTTATGGGGCTTGCTGTTTGGGTCGGCCCTTTTTGTTGCGAGAGTGGTCCATTCCGGGGGCTGGAGTTTCTATGCAGCAGCCTTTAGCGCAATTTGCTCATCTGTTCTCATTCCGGAGAACCATCGGTTGAAGGTTTTCCTGAAGTCGTCGTTCAGAACCTGTACACGGGTTTGCAATAGCAGATGTGCGCCGCGCTGGGTCCAGCTTTTGTTGGGCTAGCGATCTCTGACATTTGCTGGGCAGTATGGCCGCTACTCCAAATGACGCTGCTGCCTTCGCTCACATTCTGGATTGCCAATCGATGGACCAGTCGCAGCGGAACCAAAGGAGATCTTTATGATGAACCATACAGGCGGATGGATGGGTGGATGGGCGGGCGGACAGATGTTGCTTTGGGTGGTGCTCGCCGTACTGTTGGTGGTGGTCGTAGTGTTTAAGAGTCTGACCAGAAAAAAAAAGTGAGGTCACTACTCGTTCATGGAACAGAAAAAAATATCCATTGCTGTCTATCCTTGTCTATGAAGGTAAATTTTGAAAACAGGTACCACCAGAGGTACCATACAAAATAAAAAAGGTTAGCTTTTTGAGCTAACCCATTGTTATTATTGGAGGCGGCGAGCGGATTTGAACCGCTGAATAAAGGTTTTGCAGACCTCTGCCTTACCACTTGGCTACGCCGCCATCAAATTATGTGAACGTTCCTTATATAAAATTCACCCTATCCTGTCAATCCCTATTTGAACTTGATCGCCACCCCGGTGGCGCGGAATTCGGTGGTCGGCAGCAGGCCCGTTGTGGTGTTGTCACCGGTGACCTCTGGAAAGATAACGGCATCCGCCCCCATCTTGGCCGCCTCCCTGCGCAGGGCCGCAGTCCCCCAGTCATAGACGTCGGTCTTGATCAGGGCGTCGGTGGTAAACACCTCGCGGGTGATCTGAATCCTGCCGAGCCTGATATAGGGACGCACAAGCTCGTCCTGCGTCAGGATCGGGGGAAGGCCGGAGGAGTCGTCGCGGGTGTTGGAATCCATGTGGGCGCAGCCAACCAAAAGCAGCATCATAACCAGCGACTGCAACCCGAACCGTTTGAGGTGCCCCATGATAAAAACCATAATTTTTGCCCCCATATTGCAGTTTTTCCCTCTGGACAGAGCGTGGGCTCCATGCTAATGTTTGTCACTTTTTATGGCAACAAAAAAAAGCCACACCACATTTTTTCGAAGGAGCGGGAAGGATGTCAGGTCATAATAAATGGAGCACCATCAAGCACAAAAAAGGTGCGGCGGATGCCAAGAGGGGCAAGATATTCACCAAGCTGATCAAGGAGATATCCGTTGCCGCCAAACTG
>JBEKFJ010000084.1:0-24576 GCA_050013355.1 Oryzomonas sp. | reverse complement strand
AAGGCCGAGAACATGCCCAAGGACAACATCGACCGGGCCATAAAAAAGGGTACCGGCGGGATGGAAGGGGTTACCTACGAAGAGATCGTCTACGAGGGGTACGGCCCCGGCGGGGCGGCGGTGCTGGTGGAGGTGCTGACCGACAACCGCAACCGCTCCGTCTCCGACATACGCAGCATCTTTACCAAAAACAACGGCAATATGGGCGAGGCGGGCTGCGTTTCCTGGATGTTCAGCAAAAAAGGGCTGATCGTCTATGACAAAACGGTTGATTTCGATCAGTTGTTCGAGGCCGCCATCGAGGCAGGAGCCGACGACGTGACCGAGCAGGACGAACAGATCGAGGTAACGACCGAGCCTGCTTCCTTCATCGAGGTGCGCGAGGCCCTGGAGGCCAAGGGCTTCAAGCAGGCCAACGCCGAGATCACCATGATCCCTCAGACCCAGGTGGTGCTGGAGGGAAAAGCAGCCGAAAGCATGCTCAGGCTGATGGACAAGCTGGAAGACAACGACGACGTACAGAACGTCTACGCCAACTTCGACATCTCGGCGGAAGAGATGGAAAAGATGATATAGGCCGGAACCCATCGCGTGGGTTTCGGCCCCCTTTTGCTTATTGGGAGGCCCGAATGGAAAAGGCAACCTTTGCTGCCGGCTGTTTCTGGGGTGTGGAAGACGCCTTCATGAATGTTCCCGGTGTTGCGGCAACCAGGGTCGGCTATACGGGCGGCCGGACCGAAAACCCCACCTATGGCGATGTGTGCAGCCATGACACCGGCCATGCCGAGGCGGTGGAGATCACCTTCGATCCCGGGCATATCTCCTACGAACGGCTCCTTGACCTGTTCTGGGAGTGCCACGACCCGACGCAGCTCAATCGCCAGGGGCCGGATCTGGGCGACCAGTACCGTTCGGCCATCTTCTACCATTCGGAAGAGCAAAGGCGCGCCGCCGACGCGTCCCGTGAGCGCCTCGAACAATCGGGCAGGCCGCGCCGCAGGATTGTGACCGAGATCGTTCCGGCAGCCACCTTCTGGGAGGCTGAGGCGTATCACCAGAAATACCACCTCAGGCAGGGTGGAGGGTGCGGGCTCTGACGCTGAAACAGCGAGTGCCGGCACCGGAGGGCACCCGCGAGCAGCACTGAAAATATCTTCATCAAAGCGATCCCATGGACCCTACCAACATCTTCAGCACATGCGCCGTCAAATCATTCGACGAGGACCAGGCGGAGATATTCGCCGTTCTCAAATACGCGTTTGACGACAAGAAACTCCCCCCGCTCAAACTGATCAATTATTTCAAAGGACTGCCGCTGATCTATCCCGCCACGGTAGCGGCCGTCGAGCGGGACATCCTCGAACTGGATGTCCAACCCCAGCAGGCAGTGGCAATGGCCAACAACCTCTACACCCTGATCCGCTGCAAGCTGTTTTCGCACGACATCGCCGCCCACGTCCAGTACGTCAATGTGCCCAGGCATGCAGCCTCGCTCGGCAAGCTGCGCTTCGCGGAGATCATGGCGGAACGGAGAAGCTCCATCAGACTGGAACTGGCACACCCTACCCAGGCGGCCTTTCCGTTTCAGGGGCAGGACATGCCTGGCAGGCTGTCCGACATATCAACCAGTGGGGCCGCCATCAGCATTGATGAATATCTTGACATGCCGCCAGGCAGCGAGACAATCCTGCGCTTCATGCTGCCCGACCTGACCCAGAACAAGCTCTTCCCCTTCAAAGTCGAAGCCAGGCTGGTACAAATCAAGGGAAGCGCCTCCCCCCACAGTTGCTGCTTTGCCTTCAGCCCCGAAAAACTCGTGGAGCAACAGTTATCGCGCTATATTTTCCAGCGCCAGATCGAGATCATCCGCGATCTGAAGGACGCCGCCGTCTGATCGTCCCGCGATTTGGAATCGGAATCAGGGGATCAGCACGATCTTGCCCAAGGTGCTGGCCTCCATGACGGCATGATGGGCCGCTGCCGCCTCGGCCAGGGGCAGCTCCATGCTAACCACCGGCCGCAGGGTGCCGTTTTCCAGGCCGGCCACGAATGCGGCGTGCATGGAGGCCAACTCCCGTGGTGTGGCGTTGTACATCGTGACGCCGAGGATCGAGGCCTCGCGCCCCATGGTCTCGCGCGGGTCGATCTCGATCTTGCCGCGGCTGCCGATCACCGCCACGCGGCCCTTCTTGGCCAGCACCGTCAGGTCCTTGGCCAGGTTCACGTTGGCAAGCATCTCCAGGATCAGATCGCGCCCTCCCCTGTTCGGAACCGGCTGTTCCGATCACCCGCAACCCGGCCGCCCGTGCGAGTTGTACCGCGCCGAGCCCTACCCCGCCGCTGGCGCCATGCACCAGCACGGTTTCCCCCGGTTGGGCTTGGGCCCGCTGGAACAGGGCGCGAAAAGCCGCGCCGTAGGGGACCCCAATTGCGGCCCCCTGGCCGAAGCTGACCCCTTCGGGGAGGGGATGGGTCTGAAATTCGCTGCAGAGCACCTGCTCAGCATAGGTGCCGGACACGGACCAGGCCACGTACACCCGTTGGCCAACGCGGCGGTGCTTCACATCCGGCCCCACCACGGCGATCACTCCGGCGGCGTCGATACCGGGGGTATAGGGGAGTTCCAACTCGGAGCGGTACAGGCCGGAGCGGATATAGGTATCCACCGGATTGACTCCGGCAGCCTTGACCGTCACCAGCACCTGGCCCGATCCCGGTTCCGGATCGGCCACCTCTTCCAGCACCATGACCTCGGGAGGCCCCAATTTACCGACTCGTATCGCTTTCATCCTCGGTCCACTCCTTTCCTTAATCCTAAAATCATCAGTTTAGCCACAGAGCCGCAGAGACACAGAGGAAATCACAGAGTTTTTCAATTTCCTCAAATCCGAAAGGTGAAGTGAATTGAGGCCAGAATACTGTCGACCCCATTGAGATGTTTATCTCCGTGCCTCTGTGGCTCTGTGGCACATATCTTTTTCGGGGTTTCTACCTGTTAGCTAGTTTAGCTCAAATTCGCCTTCCCGCAACCGGCCTGCGCACCTAACAGAGCGCGCTGTCAGGAAAATTATCGCAAATTGCGCGGAAAAGGCATATCATCCCGCCCGGATCACACCACCATTAACACGACGGGGCATGGCATGACGGTTTCCAAAAAACAGATATTGGCGCTTCTCAAGGAGTACGGGAGTTCAGTCCATTTCTCGACCCTGGTGCGCGAATTCGGCGGCCGCCACCTCAAGCGCGAGTTGAAGAACTTGCTGGAGGAGATGGCGGATAACGGCGAGGTGGCCCGGCTGAAGGGCAACAGCTATGTGCTTCCGGGCGAGGCAAAGATGGTGCGCGGGCGGATCTCGGTCCATCGGGACGGCTACGGCTTCGTGGCGCCCGAAGGGGGCGGCGAGGACATCTTCATCCCGGCCAAGTTCATGAGGGGCGCCCTGCACGGCGACCTGGTGGAGGCCACTGCCGGACAGAGCCGCATGGGGGGCAACAAGCTGGACGGGCGGATCGCGGCGGTGGTCGAGCGAGCCACGACCCGCGTCGTGGGGCGTTACGAGGAGAGCCGGCGCGGCGCATTGGTCGTCTCCGACGACCAGCGTCTCAACCTGGCGGTCGTCATCCCTCCCAAGATGCGCGGCAGGGCCGAGGACGGCCAGCAGGTGGTTGCCGAGCTGACCAGCTATCCGGTCGGAGGCCGGCCGGCCGAAGGGCGTGTCGTAGAGATACTGGGGTGGCCCGACGACCCGGAGGTGGAGGTCCAGTCGGTCATCCGCCGTTTCGACCTGCCCCATGTTTTTGGCCCGGATGTGCTGGCCGAGGCCGGGGCCATGCCCGAAACCGTGGCTCACGAGGAGTTGAAGGGGCGCGTTGACCTGCGGGCCATGACGACCGTCACCATCGACGGCGAGACGGCCCGGGACTTCGACGACGCCGTTTCCCTGCGCCGCGAGGGGGCCAATTTCCGGCTCTGGGTCTCCATCGCCGACGTATCCGCCTATGTCAGGCCGGGGAGCCCCCTGGACCGGGAGGCGTATCTGCGCGGCACCTCGGTCTACTTCCCTGACCGCTGCATCCCCATGCTGCCCGAACGGCTCTCCAACGGCATCTGTTCTCTCAACCCCCAGGTGGAGCGTCTGACAATGACAGCCGAGATGCTCTTCGACAACACCGGCGCCATGGTGGAAAGCGCCTTCTACCCCAGCGTCATCAAGAGCACCGCCCGCCTGACCTACACCATCGTCAGGCAGATCATCGTGGACAACGACCTGGAGGCGGCCGACAAGCACCGTCCCCTGACCCGAGCCGGAGATCATCATCGGCCTGACCGGCCGGACCGAGGGGATCATCCGGGCAGAACGCAACCTGGCCCACCAACTGATCGAGGAGTTCATGCTGGCCGCCAACGAGGCTGTGGCACGCTTTGTCACCTCCCGCGCCATCCCGTTCCTCTACCGCGTCCACGAAAACCCCGACCCGGCCAAGCTCCACGACTTCCAGGAATTCATCTACGGGTTCGGCTACGAGTTTGCCCTGGCCGAAGACCGGGTCAATCCTGCCGAGTTGCAGCGCCTGCTGGCCCAGGCAGAGGGGCAGCCCGAAGAGCGCATGCTCAACTACGCCCTCCTGCGCTGCATGAAACAGGCCCGCTACGCCGCTGAGAACCTGGGGCATTTCGGCCTGGCCTCCGCCTGCTACTGCCACTTCACCTCCCCGATCCGGCGCTACCCCGATCTGGTGGTGCACCGCATCCTCAAGGCAACCCTGGCCCAGGATGAGAACAAGGGGGACAAACGCGGCGAAAAACTGGTGGCTATAGCGACCGAACGCCTGGGAGAGGTGGCCGAGCATACCAGCAAGCGGGAGCGGGTGGCCATGGAGGCCGAGCGGGACGTGGTGGAGATGAAGAAGGTCCAGTACATGCAGCAGCACCTGGGGGAGGAGTTCGACGGCTACATCGCCGGAGTGACCGGATTCGGCTTCTTCGTGGAGTTGGATGAGCTGTTCGTGGAGGGTCTGGTGCACATCTCCACCCTGAACGATGACCTGTACAGCTACCAGGAAAAACAGCACTCTCTGGTGGGCAGCCGGCTGCGGCGCGTCTTCCGCATCGGCGACAAGGCGCGGGTCACGGTGGCTGCGGTCTCCCCGGCCACCCGGCGCATCGAATTCACGCTGACGGCCCACACGCCGTCCCTCCCGCCTACCCGCGCAGCCGACCCGGCAAGCGCCACCGAAGAATACCCCCGCATCCCGGTGCAGGGCAAGAAGGTATCCGGTTTTGGGCGACGTTCCAGCGGCACGGAGACGGACGAAAAGGGGAACAGCCCCCGAAAGGCACGTCCCGGCGGCACGAAACGGCGTTGACAGGGACGTCATGGCGAAACTGGTTGCATAGCAATGGGGCGCTGTGATAGGAAATGACCCGACTGACATATAAAGATTTCAGTGATAGGAACCGGATAGAGAATATGAGCGAAGAAAAGGTTGCCCCATTCATCGAACACCTGGTGGAGCTGCGCAAGCGGCTGGTTATCATCATTGTTGCCGTGGTCATCGGCATGGGCGTTGCCTGGAACTTCTCAAGCGCCGTCCTCACGTTTGTGGAAAAGCCCCTGACCGGCAAGACCTACCTGACCGAGATCAAGAAGAGGGTTTACGCCCAGGTCAAGGAACGGGCTCCGGCCCTGTACAGCCATTACAAGCTGGAACAGGAGTCCGCTGCCCCGGAGAAGAAGCACGTCCTCAACTACAGCGCCCCCCTGGAGCCGTTCTTCATCCAGTGCAAGATCTCCATGCTTGTCGGATTCATCCTGGTCCTGCCGGTGGTCTTCCTGCAGCTGTGGATGTTCATAGCGCCCGGTCTCACCCGCAAGGAGCGCCGCCTGGTGATTCCCTTCATCACCGCAGCCACGTTTACCTTCTGCGTCGGAGCCATGTTCTTCCTGATCGTGATCTGGCCGGTCATCATCAACTTCTCCCTCTCCTACGAGGCCGAGGGGTTGCAGAGCTGGTTCAACATCAGCGCCTATATCAACTTCTGCCTGCGGCTGATCCTGATCTTCGGCCTGATCTTCGAGCTCCCCATCCTGTCCCTGATTCTGGCGCGCTTCGGCATCGTCAATTACCGGATCCTGGCCCCCAAGCGCAAATACGCCCTGCTGGCCAGCGCCATCGTGGCCTCCTTTCACGCAGACCTGATCACCATGTTCGTCATCATGGTCCCCATGTACCTGATGTACGAGATCAGCATCTGGGTGGCTTTGATCTTCGGCAAGAAGAAGGTTTCCGTCCCCGCCGAACCGGAGAGTGAAGCGGCGGCCTAGCTGTAAAATCACATATTCGGACAGTCCCGGCTGCCGGAGGAGATTTTCCATGACGAAGACGATCGGCATCCTGACAGGCGGCGGTGACTGTCCGGGGCTGAACGCCGTTATCCGCGGCGTGGTCAAGAGCGCCATCATCCGCCAGGGATGGCAGGTGATCGGCATCGAGGACGGTTTCGACGGCCTTTTGAGCCTCGCCAAATGCAAGCCCCTCACCCTGGAGAGTGTGCAGGGCATCCTGCCCCGGGGGGGCACCATCCTGGGCACCACCAACCGCGGCAACCCCTTTTCCTATCCGGTCGAGCAGGAAGGCGCCATCGTACATCTCGATCTCTCCGACAGGGTGATCGATAACATCAGGTCGCTCGGGATCGATGCCCTGGTGGCAGTCGGCGGCGAGGGATCGCTCAAGATCGCCCTGGAACTCTCCAAAAAAGGAGTGCCGCTGGTGGGGGTGCCCAAGACCATCGACAACGACCTGCGGGAGACCGATTTCACCTTCGGCTACAACACCGCCCTGGAAACGGCCACCGATGCCCTGGACAAACTGCACACCACTGCCGAGAGTCACCACCGGGTGATGATCCTGGAGGTCATGGGGCGCTATGCCGGCTGGATCGCACTGGAAGCGGGCATTGCCGGCGGCGCCGATGTCATCCTCATACCCGAAATCCCTTTTCACATCGACCGCATCTGCGCCGCCGTCAGAAGACGTTCGGCCCGGGGCAGCCGCTTCAGCATCATCGTGGTCGCGGAGGGGGCCTTCCCGGAGGGTGGGAGCAGGGTTGTGGCCCAAAAGGCGGACGAATGCCAGACCATCGAGCGGCTGGGGGGCATCGGACGGTTCGTGGCGCAGCACATCCAACTGTGCCTGGACATGGATGTGCGTGTCACCGTTCTGGGACATCTGCAACGGGGCGGCTCCCCCACCACCTTTGACCGGGCCCTGGGAAGCCGCTTCGGCACCAAGGCGGTGCAGATGGTGGCCGCAGGAGAATTCGGGCGCATGGCCTGCCTGAAAGGGCGGACCATCATCTCGGTCCCTATGGAGGATGCCACACGGGACCTGAAACTGGTCGATCCCGACGGAGAGATCGTCAGGACGGCCGAAGACCTGGGCATCATGCTCGGACGCTGACGGAGCGCTCGCCTCGGCTGCGTTTTAAACCTAAAAACAGCAGTTTGGCCACAGAGACGCAGAGACACAGAGGAAATCACAGAGTTTTATCAAAAATTCTCAAATCCGGAATGGTGAAGAGAAATGTGACCGAAATGTTGTCTAACCCTTTAAAATATTTATCTCTGTGGCTCTGTGGCAAATGCTTTTTTCCGGGTTAAATATTTCTATTGACAAAAGTGGCAAAACCCCATAAAAAAGACATAAAAAGTCCTTTTGAGGTTATATTCGATGATGGAGCTTACCCGCAAGGGTGAATACGCAATTCGCGGCATCGTCTATCTGGCATCCCGCCCCGCCGAGAAGGTCTGTCTGCTGAGCGACATTGCGGCAGCGGTTGACGTCCCCCCCACATTCCTGGCCAAGATCTTCCAGCAATTCAGCAAAATCGGCTTGGTAAAGTCGTACCGCGGCACCGGCGGCGGTTTCATACTCGGCCGCCCGGCGGACAAGATCACCCTTCTGGATGTGGTCGAAGCCGTGGAGGGTCCGATCATCCCCAACAGGTGCGTCGTCAACGGCGTCGATTGCGACCGCAGCACAGCCTGCAACGTGCATCCGGTCTGGATGAACGTGCAGTCCCAGGTTCGGGACATCCTCGACAAGGTAACCCTGAAGGAGTTGGCAGAAGGATAATCCTGTCCGCTGGTGTAAAACCCAAAAAAATTTGCCCCGCAATAGGACAAAACAGACCTTTTTATTCATAAACGATTGCATTTCCGAAAATTAGTTATAGTATTGCGCATAACGGTTTGATTTCACCAAAAAACAATTGCCCTGAAAGCACCCACTCACTACCACTATCTCAGCAAGGAGGACGTATGGACGTAGTAACCCTCAGCCAGCTGCAGTTCGCGGCAACCGGCATGTTCCACTGGATCTTTGTCCCTCTGACCCTCGGGCTCTCGATCCTGACAGCCTGGATGGAAACCAGGTATGTAACGACCGGGGACGAGACCTGGCTCCGCATGACCAAGTTCTGGGGCAAACTGTTCCTGATCAACTTTGCCTTGGGGGTCGTGACCGGCATCACCATGGAATTCCAGTTCGGCATGAACTGGTCCGAATATTCCCGCTACGTAGGAGATATCTTCGGCGCGCCGCTGGCGATCGAGGCGACCCTGGCCTTTTTCCTTGAGTCGGTCTTTATCGGCGTCTGGATCTTCGGCTGGAACAAGATCTCCAGGAAGGCCCACCTGGCCTCCATCTGGCTGGCCTCGGTCGCCACGAACATCTCGGCACTGATCATCCTTCTGGCAAACGCCTGGATGCAGAAACCGGTCGGGTACGTACTGCGCAACAACCGGGCAGAGATGAACGACTTCCTGGCGGTCCTGACCAACCCCTACGGCTGGATCAAGTTCACCCATACCTTGCTCTCCGGCTATGCCCTGGCTGCCTTCCTCATCATGGGGGTCTCCGCCTGGCACCTGCTGCGCGAGAACGAGATCGACTTCTTCAAACGCTCATTCCGGCTGGCAGCGGTCTGGGCCTTCGTCGCCTCGATCGGCGTCGGTCTGACCGGCGACTTCCACGCCGTGGAGATCGCCAGGACCCAACCCAGCAAGTTCGCCGCCATGGAGTCCCAATGGGAAACCAAGCGTGGCGTCGGCATGAACCTGCTGCTTCTACCGGACCCGGTCCGGGAGTGCAACTCCATCGAGCAGATCTGCGTACCCAACGCCCTCAGCATGCTGGCCTTCCATGATCCAAATGCCGAGATCAAGGGCCTCAAGGAGTTCCCCAGGGAACTCCGCCCCTTCGTTACCCCCACCTTTGTCAGCTTCCGCATGATGGTCGGCCTGGGCACGCTCATGATCCTTGCCAGCCTGGCAGCCATCTTCCTGTCGCGCAAACAGAACCTGGAGAAGCAGCGAGCCTTCCTCATACTCATGGTATGCGCGATCCCGGCCCCCTACCTGGCGGAACAGTTTGGCTGGCTCGTCGCTGAACTGGGGCGGCAACCCTGGATCGTCTACGGTGTGCTCAAGACCGCGGATGCGGTTTCCAAATCGATCACAACCACCCAGGTGGCCCTGTCGCTCCTGGGCTTCACCGTACTGTACGGCCTTTTGGGCGCCATCGACATCTTCCTCTTGGTAAAATACGCCAAGAAAGGTCCGGACAAGGATCTTTCTGCCATCATTAACGTTCAGGGGAGGGCATAAACTATGGACGTATCCGTATTCCAGGTCATCTGGTTCGTATTGTGGGGGGTACTCTGGGCGGTCTATTTCATGCTGGACGGTTTTGTGCTCGGCACCGGTTTCATGGCCGGCTTCCTGGCCAGGAACGATATCGAGAAGCGGGTGCTGATCAATGCGGTCGGCCCGGTCTGGGACGGCAACGAGGTCTGGCTGATAACCGCAGGTGGCGCCACCTTTGCGGCCTTTCCCACCACCTATGCCCTGATGTTCAGCAATCTGTACTCGGCCCTGCTGCTTTTACTGTATGCCCTGATCGTGCGCGGCGTCTCCTTTGAGTTCAGGGGCAAGCTGGAAAGCACCACCTGGAAGAAGGCCTGGGATACCGCCATCTGCGTATCCAGCTTTCTTCCGGCACTGCTGTTCGGGGTTGCGTTCGGCAATATCTTCAAGGGCATCCCCATGAGGAATGATTTCGCCGCCGTGAACTTCACCTACGAGGGGACCCTGATCGGCCTGCTCAACCCCTACGGCCTGGTAACCGGCGCGCTGTTCGTCCTGCTCTTTGCCGTGCACGGCTCGCTCTACGCCGCCATCAAGACCACCGGCGACCTGAGCAAGCGGGGCGCCGACCTGGCCAACAAGCTCTGGTTGCCGCTTCTGGTGGTGGCGGTCCTCTTCCTCGGCTACACCTACCCTGCCACCAGGCTGTATGACAACTTCCTCAAGACGCCGCTTCTGCTGATCATCCCCGTTATCGCCGTGGCCTCGCTCCTGTTGGTTAAGGTCTTTGCCGCAAAAGGCGAGTGCCACAAAGCCTTCACCTTTTCGTGCCTGACCATTGTGTTCGTGGTCTTCACCGGCGTGACCGGGCTCTTCCCCAACCTGATCCCCTCAAGCATCGACCAGGCCTCCAACCTGACCATCTACAACTCCTCGTCCAGCCTGCTGACGCTGCAGATCATGACCGTCGTGGCGCTGATCTGCGTTCCGACCGTCATCGCCTATAAGATCTGGGTGTATCGCATCTTCCGCGCTCGGGTCAGCAGCGAGGATGTGCTGGGAAGCCCGGAGGCCTACTAATACAGAAGCGCAACATCTTGATATTATTAAATTCAGTCCTGCTTGACTTGACAAATCAAACTTCTTGAAGTATATGAATATGCACCTTGAACACATCCAAAGTCCCGGCCAACCGGGACTTTGGCGTTTCGGGGTAAATCCAGCGAGAAAGGAGCATCCGGCCGGAGCCACCACCGTTACCTCCTGGCGTGTACGCCATTCCGGCAAAGCCGATACCATCGACCAACACAAGGAGTTTCTTATGCGAAACAAACTACTCTGCATAACATGCCTGCTTCTACTGGCAGGCTGCGAAGCCCCCCCGGTCAAAAAAACGGAGCCGCAGGCTGCGGCAACGGTTGCCTTTGCGTCCCCCCTTGACCGGGAAATCAGGAGTCTCTTGGAGAAAGGTGTCTCCATGAGCGGGCGAAAGTGTCAGGTAAAGGCCATCGAGGCCGCCTTCACCCGATGCACAACCCCTGAACGGGCGCGCCAACTGGCGGCCATCTGTTTTACCAAGACCCTCGGTACCCCTTTCATGCCCTTTGACCTGGCCGAAATCGCCCTGGCCGAGACCGGGGGACACCGCCTCTCAGCTGTGGCCGTCTCTTCCAAAGGGGCGCTGGGCGTGTGGCAACTCATGCCCCAGCGGGCCAGGAGCCACGGTTACACCCCCCAGGACATGGGAAATGATGGGAAATGCGCCGAAGCTGCTATTCGCGAGCTGTTCACCAAGTTGCAAGCGGCCTCCGGCAACCTGGAACGGGCCAAAAAACTCTACTGCGGCTGGGGCCCTCAGGCCGATGCCTACATGAAAAGAGTCCGGCACTTCCGCCTGGAGATGCTGGCCGAGTTGGGTCGCCAGAACGAGCGCATCGCCATGGAAGAGTCGGGAATAAAAACCCCCTGATACCAATTCCAAATCAAGGCCCTATCCTAGTGTCCCGTGCGGTTAGTCGTGGGTATGACAAGAGCCATACGGCGCACTTCACCTTTTCCTCCCCCCTTTCCGCCCGCGGCCCATGCCGCGGGCGTTTTTGCTTGATATGAAAGCGGCAGCTCTGCTATAGTTGTGCGGCTTTTCCCGTAGGCAGCCCTGTTTTCTTACGGCCGCCCGCGTGATGCATTCAGCCGGCGAAACGGCGACGCCCGCGAACACCCCCTGGCGCTTGAAACAGAACCTCGCAGACCAAGGAGCTCGCACCACGTGCAGACAACATCAGATTCGCCCAACGGCAAAGGTTTCAGCCTGCGCGCCAAGATGACGCTGCTCTCGGCAGCAGCCTTCTCCGGCATACTGCTTGTGGCCGTTCTCGGCATCATGCTCCTCAACGATGTCAGGATCGGGGGGAGTACCTATAAAACCATCCAGGCCAACAACAACGCCCTCGAGAATATCGCGCTCCTCAAATCCGACCTCTACCAGATCAGCAATGAGATGCAGAATTACATGCTGGAAACCGATCCAGCCGCCATCGCCAAGATTGTCACGACCGTAAAGCAGCTCATCAGCGGTATCGACAGCAAGTTCAACATCGTCCTGAAGTCGACGAACTTGCGCGGCGAACTGGAGACCATCAACAAGGCACACACCATCTGGTTCGATTACAAGAAGACGTTGCTGGACGAGGTCTTGCCAGCCGCTGAAAAGGGGGACGTTCTCAAGGCCAGTTACCTCATGACCGGCATCCAGACACAGCGGTTCAATAGTTTCAGTACCACCGTCGCGGCCATGGTCGAAACCCTCCACCGCGACGTCAATGCCGCTGAAAAGCTGGTATCCTCGGGCATCACCGCCAAGATCATGACTACCAGCATCGTCGGACTCGTGGTAGTCTCCCTAGTCGCCGTTCTCTCGTACCTGATCACCCTTTCCATCACCAAGCCGCTGCGGAAATGTGTCGTTTTTGCCAGAACCGTGGCGGACGGCAAGCTCGACAGCCGCCTCGACAGCAAGACAGGGGGTGAGACCGGCGCCCTGGCCACGGCCATGAACACCATGGCCGAGAACCTGCAAAGCATGGTTTCCCGGGTCATCATTGCCTCCGAAGAGTTCACCTCCATCGACAACAACATCGAAAAGGCGTCCCGCCAAGTGGTCAACTCGGCCAAACTCCAGAAGGTAACGGTAGCAGAGACATCTCAGGCAGTGGAACTCATCAACAAGTCGGTCCAGGACATCTCGAACGACATCGACAGGCTCTCCGTGTCGGCCTCGGAGACGTCCTCCTCGATCCTGGAGATGGCGGCCAGCATCGAGGAGGTTGCCATAAACGCAGACAAGTTGGGGGGCGCGGTCAACGAGGTCAGCTCTTCGATCATCGAGATGGGCACATCCATCAAGGAGATCGATGCGAGCATCGCCAATCTTCTGGACGCCTCCAGCACAACGGCCTCCTCCATTGCCGAGATGGATGCCACCATCAAGCAGGTCGAAAAAAGCGCCATGGACACCTCGGCCATCTCCGAAGGTGTCAAAAATGACGCCGAAACCGGCAAGAAGGCGGTGGAAGAAGCCATCGCCGGCATGCAGGACATCCGCCGCTCATCCCACATAACCGCAGAGGTAATAGTAAATCTGTCGCTCAAGGCCAACGACATCGGCACCATCCTCTCGGTCATCGATGAGGTGGCCGAACAGACCAACCTGCTGGCCCTCAATGCCGCCATCATTGCCGCCCAGGCCGGAGAGCACGGCAAGGGATTCGCGGTGGTGGCCGACGAGATCCGTGAGCTCTCCGAACGGACCAGCAGTTCCACCCGTGAGATCGCCTCCGTCATCAAGGGGGTACAGAACGAAACCGCGCGGGCCGTTGAGGCGATCAGCCTGGCCCGCGGCAGCCATAGCATCAAGGAGGCCATGAGCAGTGTGGAGGAGATGGTTGGCCATATCGCATCATCGGCACGCGAACACTCCCGCGGGAGCGACCTGATTTCAGCGGCGGTGGAGAGCATGAAAGACCTGACCGTCCACGTCCGCACCTCAACGCGTGAACAGAGCCGCGCCAGCAGCCTGATTGCCCGCTCCACCGAAGACGTGACCTCCATGATCGACCAGATTCGTGATGCATGCCGTTCCCAGGGTCTCAACAGCGCCCAGATACTCAAGGCCGTCGGCAACATCCAGCTCACCTCCGCCGCCAACGCCGAGGCTGCAGAGCTCATGGAACATTCCGTCACCAGCCTCTCTAAGCAGATCGACCTTCTGGAAAAGGAAATGGCCGGTTTCAAAATCTAACCGCTTAGCCAGGTTGTTGAAAATCATAGCGAGGAGGCTGGCATGCAAGGCGCAAGCAAGCGAGAAGGCGAGGCGTACCCTCGGTACTCCCGCTTTTGAGCGAGCGGCAACGTCGCAGACCAGCCCCGCAGTAGATTTTCAACAACCTGTGACATACAGACCCCCGGAGACCGCACCTACATGGACCGACTCGCCCAACGACTCGCCACACTCCAGAGCCACAACGACAAGGCCCTGGTGACCTTCATAACCGCCGGCGACCCGGATCTGGGCACCACCGAAGAGATGATCCGGCTGTTGGCGGATGCGGGCGCAGACATCATCGAACTGGGCGTCCCCTTTTCCGACCCCATGGCCGACGGGCCGACCATCCAACTGGCGTCCGAACGGGCCCTGGCTGCCGGAACCACCCTGGCAGGAATCCTCGCGATCGTTACGACGGTTCGGACGGCACTGGACATACCGATTATCCTGATGGGGTATCTCAACCCCATCCATGCCTACGGCTATGAACGTTTTTGCCGCGAAGCCGTCCAGGCGGGCGTTGACGGCGTTCTTCTGGTGGACATGCCCCCGGAGGAGTCCGGCGAGTTTCTCCGTTATGCCGCCCTCAGCGGGTTGAACGTCATCTTCCTGTTGACGCCGACCTCGGACAAGTCGCGTATCGCCACAGTCGCCAGGTTGGGACGCGGTTTCGTCTACTACGTGACCGTCACCGGCGTCACCGGCGTGCGCCAGGAAACCTCCGCGACCTTGGCGGGCGAACTGGCCAAGGTACGCCGGGAGATCCACCTGCCGGTCATGGCCGGTTTCGGCATCTCCACCCCACAACAGGCGGCCGAGGTAGCAGCCATGGCCGATGGCGTCGTCGTCGGCAGCGCCATCGTCAAGCTGTTCGAACAGCATTCCGGCACCACGTTGAAAAGCGAACTGCGTCGGCTGGTCGGCGACCTGAAACAGGCCATTTCTCCCCAGGCCCGGCCTAAAGCTTGACGGTCCGCCGCATTTTTGCTATCACCCCTTTTCACTTCCAGGTAACTCTTTAAGAGATCGCGAGGTTAAGTATGAGCTGGTTCAACCGTGATAAGGCAGGAATAGAAAAGAGCATGGAAAAGAAGGTCAAGGTTCCCGAGGGGATGTGGGTCAAGTGCCCGGGTTGTTCCGAAACCATCCTCGGCAAGGAGATCGAAGCCAATCTCAATGTCTGCCCCAAGTGCGGGCATCACTACCGCATCCCGGCCCGCAGACGCCTGGAGATACTGCTGGACAATGGGACGTGGCAGGAGTTCGACGCCGGCATGAAGTCGGTGGACTTCCTTGACTTCAAGGATGCCAAGAGCTATCAGGAGCGCATCGATGCTGCCGTGGCCAAGGGAGGGTCAAAGGACGCCGTCATCTGTGTCGAGGGGACAATCGACGGCATGGGCGTGCAGGTTGCCTGTTTTGATTTTGCCTTCATGGGGGGCAGCATGGGGAGCGTGGTCGGCGAAAAGATCACCCGCTCCATCGAACGGGGCCTTGAGCGGTGCCAGCCGGTGCTCATCATCTCCGCATCGGGCGGCGCGCGCATGCAGGAAAGCATCCTGTCGCTGATGCAGATGGCAAAGACCTC
Organism: Oryzomonas sp.; assembly: GCA_050013355.1. Classification (GTDB taxonomy): domain Bacteria; phylum Desulfobacterota; class Desulfuromonadia; order Geobacterales; family Pseudopelobacteraceae; genus Oryzomonas. The sequence goes on along the minus strand of JBEKFJ010000084.1, from coordinate 9,017 downwards.
GGCTGCCCTGGCCAAGCTGAAGCACGCGGGCATCCCCTTCATCTCTATCCTGACCGATCCCACCACCGGCGGTGTTACCGCCAGTTTCGCCATGCTGGGAGACCTCAATATCGCCGAGCCCAAGGCGTTGATCGGTTTTGCCGGGCCGCGGGTCATCGAACAGACCATCCGCCAGAAACTGCCGGAGGGGTTTCAGCGGGCCGAGTACCTGCTGGACCACGGTATGGTGGACGTGATCTGCCCCCGCACGGAGATGCGCGCCAAACTCGCTTCGATCCTGAAGATGCTCCATCGTCCCGCAGCCTGAGATGTCCCTGGCCGGCATACTCGAGAAACTCTACGCCCGCCGGCGTTTCGGCATTCGTCCCGGCGTGGACAGGGTCCGGCTCATCTTGGAGCGCCTGGGGCACCCGGAACGCTGTTTCCGCAGTATCCACGTGGTCGGCACCAACGGCAAAGGCTCCACCTCCGCCTTTCTCGCCTCGATGCTCGGGGCGGCGGGGCTTCGTACCGCCCTGTTCACCTCTCCCCACCTGGTAAACTTCAGCGAGCGTTTCCGTATCGACGGGCAGGAACCTGCGCCGGAAGGCCTTGAGGCGCTGCTCGGCACGGTCATGGCACAGGCCCCGGCCGAAGCAACCTTCTTCGAGATCGTCACTGCCCTGGCTGCCCTCTGTTTTGCCGAAGAGCGCGCCGAGGTGGCCGTCATGGAAGCCGGGATGGGGGGGAGATCGGACGCCACCGCCGTTATTCCCGCCATGATGACGATCATTACCCCCATAGCGCTGGACCACTGCGACTACCTGGGGGCAACCCTCGCCCACATAGCCGCCGAAAAGGCCGGCATCGCCGAACCGGAAACCACGGTGGTCTCCGCCCGCCAGCCGGCCGAAGCACTGGAGGTGATCCGGCGGGTCTGCGGCGCGGGAGCCAACCGGTTCATCCATGAGGGAGACGACTTTCACGCCTCGTGGAGAGACGACGGTTTCCTTCACTACCATGGCCTTTGCACGGAGTTGTGCCACTTGTCCCCCGGCATTCCGGGCCGCTACCAGGCCCAGAACGCTGCCCTGGCCCTGGCTGCAGCAGAGGCCCTCGGGGCTGCCGGGGTGCCCATACCGCAGAGCGCCCTCGCGGCGGGCATCGGCGCCTCCCAATGGCCCGGCCGTATGGAACTGATCCCGGGAAATCCCCCCCTGCTGCTGGACGGCGCCCACAACCCGGCCGGCGCCGCCGCCCTGGCCGAGGCGCTGGGCGATTACCGCTACCAACGGCTCCTGCTGGTGACAGGCGTCATGTCCGACAAGGATATCCCTGCAATGCTTGCCCCCCTTATCGGCAAGGTCCACCACGCCTACGCCGTCACCCCTGCCGTGGAGCGCGCCCTGGCCGACGCCGCCCTGGCCGGAATTCTCGAAGGGCTCGGTTTCCGGGCCACCACCTGCGGGAACGTCGGCAACGGCATTGAAACGGCCCGCCGCGAGGCCGAAGGAGACGACCTGATCCTGGTGTGCGGGTCACTGTTCACGGTCGGAGAGACCAAGGCGTGGCTTGACGGGCAACCCTTTGAAGGGATACGCGGCTAGTGACGGCCACACGCCTGTTCATACTGCTGGCCAGCCTGGCATGGTTCCCAGCCTTTCTTTGCCATGGGGCTGCCGCTGCCCCCATGCCGTCCGAGGGCAACATCTCCATCCACTCCGACGCCATGACCCAGGATGCGGCCAGTGAGATAATCATCGCCACCGGCAACGTGAGGATCATATGGCAGGGCATGACCCTCACGGCCGACAAGGCGACCTACAACCGCAAGGCCAGGGTACTGTACGCAACCGGCAACGTGGTCGCCAAAAAAGGCGATGAGACCCTGAAGGGAAAATCCATCAGCCTGGACATAGACACCGGACAAGGTGAACTGGAAAATGGCGTGCTCAACTCCACCACGTCCAATATCACCTTTATCGGCGAAAAGGTCACGAGGATCAACGATAACGAGATTAAGCTCATCTCCACCGAGTTTACCACCTGCGACTTTCTCGATCCAAGCTGGAAATTCAGCGCAGACCAGCTCGACGTCAACCTGCTGGGGTATGCCATCGGCAGGGGCGTGACCTTTTACGTCAAGGATGTGCCGGTCCTTTATCTCCCCTGGATAGCCTTTCCGGTCGTGCGGGAACGCAAAACAGGCCTTCTCCCGCCCAAGGTCGGCTACTCCGCCAACCACGGCGCCCAACTGGACATCCCGCTCTACCTGGTTATCTCCCCCAGTCAGGACCTGCTGCTAGATCTCGATATGGAGACCAGGCGCGGCGTCGGCATCGGCGAGGATTATCGCTATATCCGCACCCGCGGCAGCGAAGGGCATTTCGGCGGCTTCCTGATCTATGACCTGCTCAAAGATCAATGGCGTGGCCAAGTCGCCACGAACCACAAGGAGATCATCTCGCCGGACATGAACCTGCGGGCGTATATCAACGTGACCAGCGACAGGGGCTTCCTGGCGGATTACGGGGAAAAGAGCGGCGACTACAACCGCCAGTCCAACGACTCCGTCGTCAATGCGCTGAAAACCTGGCAACATTACGCCCTTTCAGGCTACCTGCGCCTGACCGAGGACCTGTACGCCCCGGACAACAGCCATACGGTCCAGACCCTGCCGGATATCTCGCTGGCCGGAGTCCGCCAGCAGATCCCTATGACTCCGGTCTATTTCGACCTTGATTCCAGCTTTGAAAACCTGTACCGGGAGGTCAATCCCATCGGCCAGCGCGTGAACGCCTTTCCGCGCCTGACGTTCGTGACCGGCCTGCCCGGCTACCTGAACGCCTCGGCCTATGCCGGCCTGCATCTGCGCGGCTACAACACCCAGAACACGGTCGACACCGGGACACGGCCGGATGACGGCGACCTGCTGCCCGAGGTGGGCGCCCGCGCCTCCACATCGGTCAGCCGGGTCTACGAGGTGGACGGCCCCTCACTCAAGAAGCTGCGCCACGAGCTCACCCCGGAGCTGTCCTATACCTACGCCCCGAGCCAAGACCAGACAAGGCTCCCCTTCTACGACTATAACGACCGCCTCATCCCGCAGAATATCCTCTATGCCTCCGTGACCAGTTTTCTGGGGGGGAAATTCCAGACCGGCGACATCACGACCTACCGCGATATCTCCCGCATCAAGCTGACCCAGGGTTACAGCATCGATGGGACGCGACGCGACCTGTTGACCATGGTCGATGTCAACCGCCCCTGGACCGACCTGTTTCTGGAATCCGAGACCTGGGTGCATCCCCAGGCAAAGCTGAACTTCGACACCAGTTACAACGTTTACGGCAACTACATATCATTTGCGGCGCCGAGCGTGGAGATGGACGACAAAAAGGGAGACAGCGCCGTGCTGAGTTACCGCTTTGCCCGTGACCAGGTGCAATACATGGAGGGCAAGCTCGCCACCAAGTTCTTCAAGCCGTGGGTGTTTGGCTTTGCCGCCCGCTACTCCTTTGACCGCTCCTCTTTTCTCGAATCGGTCTATACCGTCGAATACCACCAAAAGTGCTGGAGCGTCGTCTCCTCCCTCAGCAACCGTCCCGGGGACCCATTTTCCTTCCATATCAACTTCACCCTGGAAGGGTTGACGTCGGGGACTGGGACTGGGACAGGGACGGGAACGGGGACAGTGATAGGGACGGAGGCCGGAAAATGACCCGAGAGCACCATATTTTATCTTGACAACTATGACTCAGTTGAATTAAAAAGTAAGACCTTACTCAATGATCACGGCGGCGTAGCTCAGCTGGTTAGAGCATACGGCTCATATCCGTAATGTCCGGGGTTCAAGTCCCTGCGCCGCCACCAATTAATGAAAAAGCCCGGTAAGCTGTCAAAGCTGCCGGGCTTTTTCATTTGCCTGACCATGCCTATCCAAAACCCAACTGTACACATCCGAATTTGCGTGTATATTTGTAAAAGATCAAAAGACCGAAAAACCTAAGCAAGAACGGGATCTATTGAAGGGGTATGGTCAAAGTGGTTTTGTTATCCTAAGTGCCTCTAAATTGCTCTAACTAAACTATCAAAGGATATGGTATTCGCTATCATTAACTAATGAGAAAGGGGAAGAGCTTGGAACAGAATTTTCAAAAAAAACACTATGTAACTACGACAAATAAAGTAATTTCCATTTACCTTCTGCCACCATTCTTTCTTTTCTTGATAAGTGCATTGGTTATCGGGCCTTTTGTCACAAGGACTGGTTTCTATTGGGACGATTGGCCGGTAGTTTGGGCTTACCATTCACTAGGACCCAAAGGACTGGCAATGTATTTTCATGGGAATAGGCCTCTTTCGGGTTGGATCTATTCGGTGCTCTTTCCTTTACTCGGCTATTCTCCAGCAGCCTGGCATGCTCTTTCATTCATACTCTGGTGGCTCATATCAGTATTCGTATTCTTTTCTTTTCGGGCATTATGGCCAGGAAAAAACAGGCTTGTCTGGATTGTCGCTCTATTCGCCTTGCTCTATCCAGGTTTCACGCAGCATCAAATAGCCCTAACGTATATTCCACAGCAGGTTTCGCTCCTGCTCGTACTTATATCCCTGATGACGACCATGTGGTCTTTGAAGGCAAAACGGTTTCAATGGTTTTCAACTGTGATTTCACTCATAAGTGGTTTGCTTGGATATGCCATCATAGAATATTTCTTCGGCATAGAATTCATGAGGCCTGTCATGATTATGCTCGCCTTGCAGTATGCGCAAGGAAGCCATTCCAACTCGCCATACAAAGAGGCTTTCAGAAAATGGATACCGTATGGAATCGCATTTTTTTGCTTGATCTGTTGGAGACTTTTTTTCTTTCATGCAACCCAGGCTTCACGCGAAGGCATGTCCATCATCACAGGCATAGCCAGTAATCCAGTTTCCGCTATTTCGAGCCGGGTGTTCGGTGCCATCAGGAATTTGATAATGGCCAGTCTCGCGGCCTGGGCAAGGCCCATAATCTCTCCGGATCTTTTTTTATCCGGTGAGCGCTATGTTCGGTTTTCGTGGGTCTGCGGTATATGCGTGGTCGTGATCACCACTGCTTGCGTGCTGATGATGGACCGAAACAATAGTAGTTTCGGGGGTAAGAACAATAGCGCTTCGTTGGATGAACCTACTGGTGGTGTCCTGCTGGTTGGTCTTATTTCTGTACTATTCGCCGGACTGCCGCTCGTGTTTGCAGAATACTATATTGATTTTGACATATACAGTTTTTCTGACCGATATACCCTGCCTTATTTATTAGGATTTTCCCTTATTTTGCCAGGCTTGATCGCATACCTGAAACTTTCCAAAAAACAGGAACTGGCTGTTCTCTCCATATTTATTTTCTTTTTTGCCTCGTTTCAGTTCCGGAATGCTGTGGCCTTCCACCGAGCATGGGACGAAGAGAAATCCATCTTCTGGCAATGCGCATGGCGAATGCCAAATTTGCAAAAAGGCACGAGCCTTTTCGTATATCCTCTTCCACCATCAATTCAGGGGAATCATGGGGCGGGGCTCATGAATCTGCTGTATGATAAAAAGGCCTCCATAGGACATCTCGATTATTTCATCTTTGATTTGAAGCGACCCATAGCTGTTAACATAGAGGGTTTAGAGAGAGGATTTTATGCCCCCAGCTTTAAACCTGGAAAACCTGTCGCGGGGAAGCTCCGCATGTTCAGATTTCTCGGTAGCACATCACGGTCCATTGTCGTGTGGCTGTCACCTTCGGGTTCAGTGCGATTTGTTGACAGTACATACAAGAACGAAATCCCTAACCTGCCCCCTGCGGTGCGTTCGATTGCCCACCTATCGCACATGGAGGAACTGGTCAGAAACGTGAAAGGGCTGCCGGATGGAATTCTCCTGCAACTCGCCGGTCCCGAACCTCAACATGATTGGATATATTACTACCAGAGAGCCGAACTTGGACGACAATTGGAATTGTGGGATACAGTGGCCGGATTGGGCGATGAAGTCAGGCGGCTGAACTATCAGCCCTATGATGTATCTGAATGGTTCCCTTTTATTGAAGGGTATGCCATGTTATATAGATTTACGGAGGCATTCAGATTAACGGATCAAGTTCTTGCAGCAGATCCCCGCGCATTGGATGCGTTGTCGGAACTGTGGTTGCGAATCATCCACAATCAAGGAACAAACCAGACCATGAGGGACACTATAGAGCATGCCCTCAGTGGCAAGCTCCTGCTCTCGGTAAAGTAAGGGTCAGATTTTAGAGGGGTAGAGGATAATGGAAACCAAAATCATATCGGATGGAGAAACAAGCCCTAACTGCGACCCTGGGAGTATACCTGTCCTGAGTATTGTTGTCCCCCTGTATAATGAAGAGGATAACATAGAAATACTGGTTCAGAAGGTTCGAGATGCCCTTGTAGAGTGTTCTTTCAGTTACGAACTCATCCTTGTGGATGATGGAAGCCATGACCGCACCTGGGAGTGCATAGAAAAGGCAACCCTCCTTGATACCGATATAAAGGGTGTATCTCTGTCACGCAATTTTGGGCATCAAAATGCTATTTTTTGCGGCCTCCACTATGCACGTGGCAGAGCCATAATTACCATGGATGGTGATTTACAGCATCCACCGGATTTGATCCCCTCTCTGTACGAAGCATGGAGAAAAGGGTATAAAATTGTTGAAACGAAAAGAACTGATAGCGAAAAAACCACGAAATTCAAGAGCCTCAGCTCACAGATGTTTTACTGGATCTTTTCAAAGCTTTCCGGCCTTCCGCTCTCTTCGGGGACTTCCGACTTCCGCCTTGTCGATGCCAACGTGGCGGATGTTATTAAGAAAATGCGCGATTCGGAACTATTTCTTCGCGGCATCTCGCATTGGGTCGGATTCCCCATGACTACCATTCCTTACCAGGCTGGTAACCGTTTTTCAGGGGAATCCAAATTCACGCTGAAGAAGATGATCAGACTATCGGTTGCATCCGTGTTTTCATTTTCCACCATTCCGCTTAAGATAGGGATCTCCATTGGCCTGCTGACCAGTTTCCTGGCATTTATCGAAATGATGTATATTTTTGTGCGAACATTTCAGGGCAAAACTGTAGAGGGTTGGGCTTCCACGCTCACTGTGATTTCATTTATGTTCGGTGTCATGTTCGTATTGCTGGGAATCATTGGGTCATACATAGGCAATATATTCGAGATTCTCAAGAACCGTCCCAGATTCCTCGCCAATAAAACAGCAGGAATCGATACCCGACAATACGAACTGTGAAGTATTCTTATCCATGCGTAGACCATTGACAAAACTGATCGATTCCAGGCTGGTCAGGTTCATTCTTGTCGGATGCTCGAATTTCATAGTTAGCTTTCTGGTCTTCCACCTCTGTCTCTGTTTGATCCATGATTTTCCCGCTAAATCGTTTTTTTCGCAGTTGCTCAGCTATGGCACTGGGGCCGTCTGGAGTTTTGTCTGGAACAGAAAATATACCTTCGAAAGTTTCGGTTCTTGGAGTGGACAATTCATCAAATTTCTTCTAGTGCAAATAGCATTGGCCGGGTTGAGCGCCTTGATGGTCTGGCTTCTGTCTGAGGCTCTCTTTGATGTGCATCCGACTGTAAGTTGGTTCATCGTAATGACCGTTATCACGGTCTTGAATTTCAAGTTGTTGCGGAAATATGTCTTTGTCACCCTATGACTGGGAGAGCGGACGACCTGTTGGAATGTTCTTGATATTCGTCAACTCATTATTCAGTCATAAGCTTAGCTTTGTCCCGGAAGAGATTTGAGTAAAATTTTATTGTACATTTCAACAAAAAGGTAGAAAATATAATCAATTAATAATATGTGAACAAGGGGGAGTAATAAACGTAGGGGGGTGATCAATGTGTCAGTCTCACAAATTACGTCTTACGGAACGAGCCCTATTAGCGCAGCTTATCTGATTCCAACAATAAGGACGAATCAATTCACGAGTATAGCTCCGACACCACCATCAAATGCTGATACAGTCCATCTTTCGGGCGCTGCTCTCGCAAGGTCATTGCGACTTCAAGGCTATTCAGTCGAGGGAATCGCCGCTAAATTGGGAACTAATATACGCATTGTTGATCAATATTTGGGTGTCGCTGTTTCTGGTATGAAAAGCACCTGATCAAAGCGCGTCTTACAGTTGAAAAAGCCCGGCAAGCTGTCAAAGCTGCCGGGCTTTTCATTTCCTGACGGAAATTTCGCGGGAAGTATATAATATTTGGATCAATTCATTTGACCTTTTGTAATTCCGGGTTATAAATAATTTTTTCAACAATAGTCACTCGCCTGTAGTTTAACCGTAATGTGCGGATGCTATCCTGGCAAAACTGTCTGGTATCCGCACATTTCTTACGGGAAGAGGCGAGACGGGATGTTCACATGCAAGCGGATCGATCTCACCGGGCACGGGGATGAACCAGCGGCGATTGTCGAGAAGGGTATTTGATAGCTATCCACCAGGAATCATCAACCAAACAAAGGAGTAGTACATGTCACGGACTATTGCAGCACAAACTTTTGCAACCTTCCTGTTTTTTTCAGCGGCCGCGGGCTTTGCCGTAAGCGCTTATGCGGAGAGCGACCCGTGCGCCGGCGTTGCCGAAAAATTCACCGCCGAAGCGGCAAAGGCCGGGCAGAAGGGATTCAAGGTTGACGCGGTCAGGCAGTCCCCGGTGAAGGGTTTGTGCGAAATCCAGGCCGGCACCAACATCCTGTACTTCGCACCTGCCGAGAATCTGATCGTTTCCGGCAACATCTTCGATTTTACGGGACGAAATTACACCAAGGAGAAAATGGAAACTCTCACGAATGAATCGCTGGGGAAGACACTCTCCAAGCTCCCTCTCGACAAGGCGATCACGGTCGGCAAGGGACCTGTGCAAGTAATCGAAATCACTGATCCCGATTGCCCGTTTTGCCGCCGTGCCTCGGCTTGGCTCGACGGCCGCAGCGACGTAACGCGAAAGGTCTTCTTTGCCCC
>JBEKFJ010000083.1:0-11077 GCA_050013355.1 Oryzomonas sp. | reverse complement strand
ATGGCCATATCGACCCCCAGGGCCAGGGCCTTTCTGAGGGTCGCCTCGGCATTGGGGGGGCCCATGGAGATGGCGGCGACCTTGCACCCAAAGCGGTCTTTCAGGCGCAATGCCTCTTCCAGGGCATGGGTATCATAGGGATTGACGATAAAGGGGATGCCTTCGCGCACCAGGGTGTTGGTGACCGGGTCGATCTGAACCTGGGTGGTGTCGGGGACCTGCTTGATACAGGCGACTACGAGCATGGATGGAGTTCTCCTGAAGTGAGCTGCACTATAACCTGAATCCGTGTCGCCTTCACGGCTCCTCTCGCTACCAATCCCAAATCAAGGCGCTATCTGCGTTGGCTCGTCTTCGGCTCCTCAACGTACTATCTGTACGCCTTCGTCGCCTCAATCCTCGCCGCCTTGATTTCATCCTTGATTTGGAATCGGTATGCCTCAGTCCCGGCATTGCCGGCCGTGTCCCCACCGTGAGCTGTGGACACACGGCAAAGCAGGCATGATGCCGCATGGGCGGCGTTGGACTCCGCATGTCGCTCGCTCCGCCGTTCAGGCGTCACGGATTCAGGTGTAAAAAAAGCCCGGCACAGTCCCATGCCGGGCCCCGGTGCCCTACATAATCCTGTTTTCCGCAACAGGAGCATCTTTAGCATGAGCAGAAAGTGTGCCTATTTGGCCATAGTCAAAGTATACGCCCTTGTAAAAGAAACCTATCAAGGGAGAGACGGTTGCTGTTTCGCTGGAATTGAACTTGTTGAGTCCCAAAAAAAACAATCCTGACAAATTTTAGTTAAACTAAAAAACCCTTTTGCCAAGCGCTGATTATTGCGGCGGTCTGCCTCAAATTGAGGCATTTTACGTGACCACTATTGTACCAATATTCTCACGACAATCAACAGCTGACTATTTTTGGAGCACGGCTTTCCGCTTGACGTGCCTCCGTTCAGCGTCTAAAAAAGAATCATGAATCTCTTAACCCACCTCAATCCGCCCCAGAAAGAGGCCGTGCTGCACGGCGCGGGGCCGCTTTTGATCCTGGCCGGGGCCGGATCGGGCAAGACCCGCGTCATCACCCACCGCATCGCCCACCTGATCCGCGAACGGGGCGTACATCCCTGGAACATCCTGGCCGTGACCTTCACCAACAAGGCCGCCAATGAGATGGCCGAGCGGGTCAGGAAGCTGCTCGGCGGCGGGGAGACGCCTCAGATCTCCACCTTTCATGCCGCCTGCGGCCGCATCCTCCGCAGAGAGATCCACCATCTCGGCTTTGAGTCGTCGTTTGCCATCTACGATGACAAGGACACCGAACGGCTCCTGAAAGACGTGCTGGCCGAACTCGACCTGGATGACAAGCGCTTTCCCCCCAAGACCATCGGCGCCAGGATCGACGACTTCAAGAACCGCGGCCTGTTCCCCGAGGAACTCGACGCCGTTGCGACCGGCGACATCTTCAACGAACGCCTGGTGCGGATCTATGCCGCCTACCAGGAACGGCTGAAAAAATGCAACGCCCTGGACTTCGGTGACATGCTGATCCAGACCGTCCGCCTGCTGGCCGAATTCCCCGAGGTGCGGCGTTACTACCAGGAGCGGTTCCAGTGGATCCTGGTGGACGAGTACCAGGACACCAACCCGGTGCAGTACCGCCTGATCAAGCTCTTGGCTGGGGAACGCCGCAACCTGTGCGTGGTGGGGGACGACGACCAGTCGATCTATTCCTGGCGCGGGGCTGACATCCGCAACATCCTGGAGTTCGAAAAAGATTTCCCCGGCGTGTGCGTGGTCCGGCTGGAGCAGAACTACCGCTCCACCGCCACCATCCTCAAGGCTGCCAGCGAGGTGGTCAGGCACAACTTCGGCCGCAAGGGCAAGACCCTCTGGACCGAGAACCCGGTCGGGGAGAACATCCGCTACCTTCGGGTGGAGTCGGACCGCGAGGAGGCCCGCGCCGTGTGCCGCGAGATCGCCCAACTCAGGGCAGGCGGCATTCCCCTGGATGAAATGGCGGTATTCTACCGCACCAACGCCCAATCGCGCCAGGTTGAAGAGGCCCTGGTGTCCGAGGCGCTCCCCTATCACATCGTGGGCGGCGTCAGGTTCTACGCCCGCATGGAGGTCAAGGACATCCTAGCCTATTTGCGCGTGCTGGACAACCCGGCCGACGAGATCTCCCTGAAACGAATCATCAACGTACCGGCCCGGGGCATCGGCAACGCCACCATCGACAAGATTTCCCTCCAGGCCACACGCGACGGGATCAGCCTGTATGCTGCCCTGCAGGAGACCGCCGGGAGCGGGTTGCTGGCGTCCGGGCCGCGGGGAAAGGTAGCGGCCTTTGCCGCCATGATGGAGCGCTTCAGCAGGACGAGCTCATCGTCGACCCTGCAGGAACTGACCCGCATGGTGATGGAGGAAAGCGGCTACCTGACCAGGCTCAAGGAGAGCCGGGACGAGGAGGATGCCGAGCGGCTGGAGAACCTGGAGCAATTGCTGGCGGCCATGGAGGAGTTTTGCGAAAAGAATCCTGATGCCGGCCTGTCCGAATTCCTGGAGCAGGTATCGCTGGTCTCGGACCTGGAGCAGGGGGAGCAGGGAAAACCCTCCGTAACGCTGATGACCCTGCACGCCGCCAAGGGTCTGGAGTTCAAGGCGGTATTCATGATCGGCATGGAGGAGCGGCTCTTCCCTCATGTGCGCGCCCTGGACGACCTGGACGGCATGGAGGAGGAACGGCGCCTGTGCTATGTGGGCATGACTCGTGCCCGTGAGCGGCTCTATCTGCTGAACGCCCGCCGTCGCTACCTGTTCGGCCAGGACCAGTCCAACCCGCCGTCCCGTTTTCTCAAGGATATACCGGGTGAATTGCTGGATGAGGAGGGAAACAACGGGGGGGGCGCTTACAGGAGCGAACGGCCGTTTGGACAGACGTCGGCCATCCGGCGGGAACCAGCCGAAAGCCACAACCTGGCTGCTGCTGCGGAATTCAGCCATACCAACGAGGTCGAGATCGTCCCGGAACCGCCGGAGGAGTATGGCGAGGTCTTTGTGGGCATGAAGGTGCGGCACGCCAAGTTCGGCCTGGGCACCATCAGGAAGATCGAGGGGAGCGGCGAGGCCCAAAAGGCCATCGTCTGGTTCAACTCGGCAGGCCCCAAGAAGCTGTTGTTGCGGTTCGCCGGACTGGAGCGGGTCTAGGCACGGCGCATCAAGCATTCCCCAGCACCGCTTTCTGGCAGCTCGCCAACAGATCAGGGTCATCGATGGAACCATGGTGGTGGACCTGCCGCAGCAGCCGTCCATGAGCCTGAAGGTCCTGCTCGTCCTGATGGCCGGATCGAGAGCGCCCCGGACGGCCTGAAATCCACCCATCCCCTTCCCGCAAAACACAATCCGGGATTTGCGTTGTAAATACAGCTATATATCGCCTCCCATTATGCGATTTTAATGCGCCAACCGGTTGCCGGCGCACGATTTCCGGCTACAATTTTCTTGATACCTTGTTCGTCCCCCCAACTACCCCGCACCCATGTGTAATCCCAAACCAAGGAGGAAACCGTGATCACCTTCTCTTTGAATGGCAAGAAACAGTCCGTGGAACTCAGCCCAGACACCCCGCTCCTCTGGGTGCTGCGCGACCACCTGCATCTCACCGGCACCAAGTTCGGCTGCGGCGAGGGCCTGTGCGGCGCCTGCACGGTCCATATCGACGGCCGGGCGGAACGCTCCTGCATCACGCCGCTCAGCGACGTCCAGGGCAAGAAGGTCACCACCATCGAAGGGGTTGCAGAAAGCCATCCCGTGAAAAAGGCCTGGCTGGCCGAGGAGGTCTCGCAGTGCGGCTATTGCCAGCCGGGGCAGATCATGAGCGCCGTGGCGCTCATGAAGCAGAAACCCCTGCCCACGGATGCCGACATCGACAGCGCCATGAGCGGCAACCTCTGCCGCTGCGGCACCTATGGCCGCATCCGCCGGGCGATCCACACCGCAGCCAATGGCGGGAAGGGAGGAAAACAATCATGAGCGAGATCATCAAGGTGAGCCGACGCGAATTCATCAAGACCGGCATACTGGTGGGAGGCGGGCTGCTGCTGGCCTGCCATATCCCCCTGGGTGGCCGCTCTGCTGCCGCCGAAGCGGCGACGGGCTTTGCCCCCAACGCCTTCTTGAACATCGGCGTCGACGGCAGCGTGACCGTCATCGTCAACAAGTCCGAGATGGGCCAGGGGGTCTACACCTCCCTCCCCATGCTGATCGCCGAGGAGCTTGAGTGCGACTGGAAAAAGGTGCGGGTCAAAGCAGCGCCGGTGGCGCCGGAATACAACCATACCCAGTTCGGTGCGATCATGGTGACCGGCGGCAGCACCAGCGTGCGCTCCGAATGGGAGCGGTTCTCCAAGGCCGGCGCGGCGGCCCGCGAGATGCTGGTAGCGGCAGCCGCCAAGGGCTGGAAGGTGGAGCCCTCGGCCTGCAAGGCCGGGAACGGCGTGGTCATCGGCCCCGGCGGCAAGCGCTCGGGTTACGGCAGCCTTGCGGCATTGGCGGCCAAACAGCCGGTGCCCCGTGATCCGAAATTGAAGGACCCAAAACAGCGGAAGCTGATCGGCAAAGCGATCCACCGCCTGGACAGCCCGGCCAAGATCAACGGTACGGCGATCTTCGGCATCGATGTGCACACCCCCGGCATGCTGACCGCAGTCATCGCCCGGCCGCCGGTCTTCGGTGCAACGATGAAGGGTTTCGATACGAAGAAGGCCCTGGCGGTGCCGGGCGTGAAGAAGGTCGTGGCCGTACCTGCCGGGGTGGCGGTGGTGGCCGATGGCTACTGGCCGGCCCACAAAGGGCGTGAACTGCTGGAGGTCACCTGGGACGAGGGGCAATGGGCGCAGATATCCACACCCGCCATGCGCGAGGAGTACGCCGGGCTGTCCGCCATGCCGGGACTGGCGGCGCGCCACGACGGCGATGCCCCAACCGAACTGGCCAGGGCGGTCCATCCCCTGGAGGCCGACTACGAGGTCCCCTACCTGGCCCACGCCACCATGGAGCCGCTCAACTGCTTCGTTGACCTGCAGGCGGACCGTTGCCTGATCCGCACCGGATCCCAGTTCCAGACCGTGGACCGCAACGCCGCAGCCCAGGAGGCCGGGCTCAAGCCGGATCAGGTCAGCCTGGAGACCACCTTTCTGGGCGGGGGCTTCGGCCGGAGGGCCTGTACCGGCTCGGATTTCGTCATCGAGGCGGTGCAGGTGGCCAAGGCGGTCGGGAAACCGGTCAAGGTAATCCGCTCCCGCGAGGACGACATGCGGGCCGGCTACTACCGCCCCATGTGGTATGACCACGTCTCCGCTTGTCTTGACGACAAGGGTTACCCCCTTGCCTGGCGCCACACCATCGTGGGGCAGTCGATCATCGCCGGCACCCCCTTCGAGTCGGCCCTGGTCAAAGAGGGCATCGACCACACCTCGGTCGAGGGGGCCGCCGACATCCCCTACGCCATCCCCAACCTGCTGGTGGACCTGCACTCGACAAAGAACGGGGTGCCGGTGCTCTGGTGGCGCTCGGTGGGGCATTCCCACAACGCCTTCGTGGTGGAGAGCTTCCTTGATGAACTGGCCCACAGCGCCGGCCAGGACCCCTGCCGGTACCGCCGTTCCCTGCTGGAGAAACACCCCCGCCACCTGGGCGTGTTGCAGACCGCGGCCGAAAAGGCAGGCTGGGGTACAAAGCTGCCGGCCGGCACCGGCCGGGGCATCGCAGTGCACGAGTCCTTCGGCAGCTTCATCGCACAGGTGGCTGAGGTCTCCCTGGATACCGCGGGCCAGGTGCAGGTCCATCGCGTCGTCTGCGCCATCGACTGCGGCCGGATCGTCAACCCGGACACCATTAAGGCCCAGATGGAGTCGGGCATCATCTTCGGGCTCTCAGCGGCGCTCTACGGAGCGATCACCCTTAAGAACGGCCGGGTGGAGCAGGGCAATTTCGACAGCTACCCGCTGGTGCGCATGCAGGCCGCGCCGAGGGTGGAGGTTCACATCGTCCCCAGCGACGAGCCGCCCGGCGGGGTGGGCGAACCGGGCGTGCCCCCCATTGCGCCGGCCGTGGCTAACGCCCTGTTCGCCGCCACGGGTGCACGGGTACGCTCGCTGCCGCTGACGCCGGAAAAGATCAAGGCCGCCCGGGAGAAGGCATGACCGATCTGGAACTCTACGAAGAGATGGTGCGGCTTACCCGGCGGGGTGAACCGTTTGCCCTGGCTACCGTCATAGCGCACAGCGGCTCATCCCCCCGCAAGTCCGGCGCCAAGATGCTGGTGCGGGGTGACGGGACGGTATTGGGGAGTGTGGGCGGCGGCAGGGTGGAATTGGAGAGCGTCCGGGCCGCCCTGGCCGCCCTCGGCGACGGCGGGCAGCGAACCCTCCCCTTTGCGCTGACCGAGGAACAGGGCTTTGCCTGCGGCGGCAGCATGACGGTCTTTATCGAGTCCCAGGGGCGCCGGCCGCTTCTGGTCATGTTCGGAGCCGGCCATGTTGGCAGGGCGGTCACGGCACTTGCCCACACCTGCGGCTTCCGCGTGGTCGTGGTGGATGAGCGTCCCGACTGCAGCGCCCAGGCCCTGCTCCCCGGAGCCGATGACATCGTCTGTGCCCCGGTGAGAGATGCCTTCAGACACCTTACGCTCGACCGGGAAAGCTTCATCGTGATCGCCACACCGGGGCACCTGCACGATTTTGATTCCGTTCGGGGCTGCCTGGCCACTGAAGCCGGATTCATCGGACTCCTGGGGAGCCGCCGCAAGCGGGAGACCTTGCTGACGCTGCTGGAGAAGGAGGGGTTTGACGAGGGGCAGCAAAGGCGGATTGTCACCCCGGTCGGCCTGGACATCGGCGCCCAAACCCCGGAGGAGTTGGCGGTCAGCATCGTAGGGCAACTGATCCAACTGCGGAAGAAACCGTGACGGCCCGCGTCGGGGCAATCCTGCTGGCAGCCGGCCTTTCGCAACGCATGGGCACCTGCAAACAATTATTGCCCCTGGGCGAAAAAACGGTCATCGCCCATTGCCTGGAAGGCCTGCTGGCGGGAGGGGCGGAAGAGGTCATCGTGGTGGTTGGCCCCCAGGGGGGCGCCGTGGCAGAGGAGGTGGAGGACTACCCGCTGACGGTCGTACGTACCGCCATCCCTCACGGAGACATGGCCGCATCTGCGCTGTTCGGCCGCGATGCCCTTTCGCCCGGCATAAGCGGCGTCCTGGTCGCCCTCTGCGATCATCCGCTGGTCGCACCCACGACCCTGCGGCTGCTCGCCGCGCACCACGCCGAGAAGCCGGACAGCATCATCATCCCGCTGCACGAGGGGAGAAAGGGACATCCTGCCCTCTTTCCCCGCCATGTGCTCGATGAATTGGACGGGTCACGCACCCTGCGTGACGTGGTGCGCGCCACCCCTGACCGGGTGTGCTTGGTAGAGGTATGTGATCCAGGGGTGCTGCTCGACATGGACACGCCGGAGGAATACCTGAAGGTGACCGCCTTCTACCGCGAGAGGGCCGGGCAGCCGGCAGGTGATGCCAACCCTTTTGCATAGACCGGCCAGAGGAGGCGTAGTTCCTCTGGCCGGTTTACTTCACTAACCTTAGTGTATCTGTTCCACCAGGTAGTTTTGGGGACCCATCTGCTTGATCTGGTCGAGCTGGGCTTCCAGCCAGTCTATATGCACCTCTTCCTCTTCGAGGATATCCTCCAGCAGTTCGCGGCTCCCGTTGTCGCCCACCTCCACCGCCAGCCTGATGCTCTCGTTGTACCCTTTGATGGCACCCTCTTCAGCGCTCCAGTCGTTTTGATGCATCTTGGGCACCTCGGCGCCGATGTGAATCTTGTTGAGATCGCTGACAATGGGGCGCCCGTCCAGGAAGAGGATGCGGGCAATCAGTTTTTCGGCGTGCTTCATCTCGTCGATGGCACGTTTTTCAATGGCATTGTGCAGCCGTTCGTAGCCCCAGTTGTCGCACATCTCCGAATGGACCATGTACTGGTTGATGGCGGTCAGTTCCTCTGCCAGGCGCAGATTGAGATGCTCGATGATCTTGTCATTTCCCTTCATGGCGACTACTCCTTTACCCGGTGATTTCGTTCCGTCCCGCTCGGGACACTATGATTATTGAAACACACTTTCCGCACAGGTCAAGTGCCCGCCGCCACCATCTGAAAAATTGGTTGCCTCACCCTTCAACAGGATGAGTCTTGGACAGGTAGTACTCGTACGTCCCATCGTAGGTAAGCATTTGCCCGTGGTCGATCTCGAACACGCGGTCCACCAGCAGGCGCAGGAAATGGCGGTCATGGGAAACAATCAGGACAGTGCCGGAGAATTCCTTCAGGGCATCCAGCAGTATCTCGCGGGAACGGATGTCCAGATGATTGGTTGGCTCGTCCAGCACCAGCAGGTTCACCGGCCGGGCAAGGATGGTGGCCAGCACTACTCGGCTCTTCTCGCCGCCGGAGAGACTTTCGATCCGTTTTTCCACAGCATCGCCGGGGAACAGAAAGGCGCCCAGCAGATTGCGGATCACGCCGATATTGGCCAGCGGCATCACATCCTGAATGGTCTCAAAGACGGTCTTCCTCGGATCGAGCACCTCCAAAGCGTGCTGACTGAAGTAGCCAACCTCCACATTGGCTCCCAGATTGTAGCTCCCGGTCGTCGGCTCGGTCCGGCCGGCAAGGATCTTGAGCAGGGTTGACTTTCCGGCCCCGTTGACGCCCACCACGGCGATCTTGTTCTGGCGACGGACCACGCCGGAGACCCCGTTGAAAACCGGATGTTCGCGTCCATCGGGGGTTTCCCAGACCTTGCCCAGATTCTCCATGACCACCACGTCATCGCCGCTGCGCGGCGGTTCGGAAAACTTGAACCTCACGGCCCGCTCTTCGACAGGGATCTCTATCCGCTCGATCTTGTCGATCTTCTTCACCCGCGACTGCACTTGGGCAGCATGGGAGGCTCGGGCGGCAAAGCGTGCGATGAAGTCCTCTTCCTTGGCCAGCATCTCCTGCTGACGCTTGTGGGAAGCAAGCAGTTGCTCGCGCCGAATGTCCCGCTCCTTTTCGTAGTAGTCGTAGTTCCCACTGTAGCTGGTGATGGTACAGTTTGCCACCTCGACAATACGTGACACGATGCGGTTCATGAAGTCCCGGTCGTGACTGGTCATCAAAAGCGCCCCGTCGAAGTCATTGGCCAGCCACTCCTCCAACCAGATGATCGACTCCACATCAAGATGGTTGGTGGGTTCGTCCAGTAGCAGCACGTCCGGATTGAGGGTCAGGATCTTGGCTAGGGCGATGCGCATCTTCCAGCCGCCGCTGAAGGATTCCACAGGATGATTGTAGCGGTCCGGGCCGATACCCAGGCCGGTCAGTACGGTCTGGGCACGGGTATCCAGATCGTAGCCGCCGCGATGCTCATATTCCTCCTGGGCAATGCCGTAGCGCTCCAGCAGGGCCGCCATGGCATCATCATCCATGGGGTCGCACATAGCGGATTCCATCCTCTGCAGTTCTTCCGCAAGTTGCATGGTGGCGGCTGAGCCTGCCATGACTTCATCCAGTGCCGAACGCCCGGACATGTCACCCACATCCTGGGAAAAATAGCCTATGGTGGTCCGCTTGGCACAGGTAATCTCGCCGCCGTCGGGTTCCTCCTCCCCGGTTATGATGCGGAAGATGGTGGTCTTCCCTGCGCCGTTGGGGCCGACGAGCCCGGTCCTGGATCCGGGGAGGATCTGGAAGCTGGAATCGCGGAAAAGGACTTGGCTGCCATGCTGGCGGGTGATGTTGGACAGATGAATCATGCTGTTATAGTCTCCTTCAATAAAAAACCACAGGGGAAGGTCCCTATGGTCGTTGCTGCAATTACGTTATACCATTTCCGGCACGTGAAACGCAAGCCGAGCGTCTCTCATGAACTTGCGCCCTTATTGCTGCCAGGAATGTTGTTCCTGCATATTCCGGACGAACGCGACCATCATTCCGAATTCTAGCCGGCCACCATTACGCCAATCCGACCAACGTACCGGAACTGTTCTTCCATCAAATAATTTATAATTTCATTGTAGTGTGGTGTATGGTATAGCGGCGAAAATTGAAAATCCGAGCCGAATTATCAAAAGTAGTAAAGCCGGGTATATAAATGGCGGTGTATTGCCGTTCGGGGACCCATATGAGTGTAATTAGTGTAATAATATAAGGGGGCAGTATGAAACTTAATATGTTTGCCACGGTGAGACGCTATGAAGGAGTGAAGGACCCTGAAGCCGCTGCAAATAAAGTAGATGAAGTATTCGTGCCGCTCATATCTGCTTTGCCGGGATTCGTCGAATATTTTTGGATCGATCTGGGAAATGGCGCAATGATGTCCATTACTATTTTTAAATCACTATCTGAAGCGATAGACGCAAACGAAAAAGCAAGAATTTGGGTGAAGGATTTCCTGAGTTCGGTCCTTGCGCCCTCAGTCCGGATTGAGGCGGGGTCAATAGTCGCATTTAAGGGAAAGTAAGACAGATACTTCTGGAGCTGCCTGTTCAGATCTGAAAAAAAATTTTTGCTTCGAGTAATTAATATGTTTGACATTGCGGATAAAATACTGATACGTTAAGGTAACAGTCTACGGTTCGCCCAGGACACATTAAACGAGCAGCATCAGGAGAAGGTAACGTCATGGTAAATGGAACAGTGAAATGGTTTAACGACAGCAAGGGGTTTGGTTTTCTAGAGCAGGAAGGTGGCGAGGATGTTTTCGTTCATTTTTCCGCGATCGTTGGCGACGGCTTCAAATCCCTCGCTGAAGGCGACAGGGTTAGTTTTGAAATAACCCGGGGTCCGAAAGGACTGCAGGCCGCAAACGTTACCAGGGTTTAATCACTTATATCCTATAGCGTGATTGATAAAGCCCCGGGGAGATCCGGGGCTTTATTTTTGTCCGCATTCCATCTATTTAGTTTCCATCCGGAAACTCCGGATGAGAAACGAGCAGTTTCCGATTCGGAAAGGAGGGCTTTTTTGTCCAGGCCAGGAAAT
>JBEKFJ010000082.1:0-11122 GCA_050013355.1 Oryzomonas sp. | reverse complement strand
TGTCGAAAAAGGCGTACAGCTCCGGCTCGTAGCGCTTGAGCGCCGCGACCGGGTAGTCGTCCAGGAAGCCGTTGTTGGCGGCGAAGATGATCAGGACCTGTTTTTCGTTGGGGATCGGACGGTACTGGGGCTGTTTGAGGACCTCCACCAGGCGCTCGCCGCGGGCCAACTGCATCTGGGTGGCCTTGTCCAGGTCGGAACCGAACTGGGCAAAGGCGGCCATCTCGCGGTACTGGGCCAGGTTGAGGCGCAGCGTGCCGGCCACCTGTTTCATGGACTTGGTCTGGGCGGAACCGCCGACGCGCGAGACCGAGAGGCCGACGTTGATGGCCGGGCGGACGCCGGAGAAGAACAGGTCGGACTCCAGGTAGATCTGGCCGTCGGTGATGGAGATGACGTTGGTCGGGATGTAGGCGGACACGTCGCCGGCCTGGGTCTCGATGATCGGCAGGGCGGTCAGGGAACCGGCGCCGCACTCGTCGGACAGTTTGCAGGCGCGCTCCAGAAGGCGGCTGTGGAGATAGAATACATCGCCCGGATAGGCTTCGCGTCCCGGCGGACGGCGGAGCAGCAGGGAGAGTTGGCGATAGGCAACGGCCTGTTTGGAAAGGTCGTCATAGATGATCAGGGCGTGTTTCTTGTTGTCGCGGAAGTACTCGCCCATGGTGACGCCGGTGTAGGGGGCGATGAACTGCAGCGGGGCCGACTCGGAGGCGGTGGCGGCAACAACGATGGTGTAATCCATGGCGCCGTGCTCGCTCAGCTTGGAAACGACCTGGGCGACCGTGGAACGTTTCTGGCCGATGGCGACATAGATGCAGACCACGTCGCCACCCTTCTGGTTGATGATCGTGTCGATGGCAACGGCGGTCTTGCCGGTCTGGCGGTCACCGATGATCAGCTCGCGCTGGCCGCGCCCGATAGGGACCATGGAGTCAATCGCCTTGAGGCCGGTGGCCATCGGCTGGTGTACCGACTTGCGGCTGACGATGCCGGGGGCCTTGATCTCCACCTTGCTGAAGCTCGTGGTGTTGATGGGGCCTTTGCCGTCGATGGGCTGACCGATGGCGTTGACAACGCGGCCGACCAGGGCGTCGCCCACCGGAACCTCGGTGATGCGGCCGGTGCGCTTGACGGTGTCCCCCTCCTTGATCTCGGCGAATTCACCGAGAATGGCGGCGCCGACGTTGTCCTCCTCCAGGTTGAGGACCATGCCGGACACGCCGCCGGGGAACTCCAGCAGCTCGCCTGCCATGGCGCCGGCCAGGCCGTGGATGCGGGCGATACCGTCACCGATGGAGATGATCGTGCCGGTTTCCGACACCTCAACCTCCTTGCCATACTCCTTGATCTGTTTCCTGATGATCTCGCTGATCTCTTCGGCTCTGATTTCCATGGAAGCATTTACCCCTTCTGTAATATATCTTGAATCCGTTTAAGCTGAGTTTTTACGCTGCTGTCAAAGGCCGTATCGCCGATCTGGGTCACAACACCCCCCAGGAGCGTCTGATCGACCGTCACCTGCGGCACGACCTTCTTGCCGGTCTTCTTCTCCAGGGCGCCCTGGATGGAAGCCACCTGGGCGTCATCCAGCGGGAAGGCGGTTCTGATGAAGGGACGGATGACGCCGGAGTGTTCATCGGCCAGCTTTTTGTAGGTCAGAACGATCTGGTCGAGAAAGGCCACGCGGTTCTTGTCCACCAGGAGGAGCAGGAAGTTGCCGACCAGCTCGGAGCAGTTCGCCTTTGCCACCAGATCCTTCATGATCCCTTTCTTCTGATCGGCGGTGAAGGCCGGGTTGCCGAATGCGGCCCGCAACTCGCCATTACCGGAGAAGAGGCGGTCCATCGCTTCCAGTTCGTCGCTGAAGCGGTCGATCAGGCCGGCCTCCGAGCCAAGCTGCACCAGGGCCTTGGCGTATCGTCTCGCAATCGTATTGTTGATCACTGGATCTGTACCACCTTGTCAAGATATTCGCCGACAAATCGGTCGTGGTCGGCCTTCTGGATGGCGCCGGTCAGCTTGCCGGTGGCGATCTCCACCGCCAGGCGGGCAGCCTCGGCACGCAGCTCCGCGCGGGCCTTGATGGTTTCCTGTTCGGCGGACTGGCTGGCTTGGAGCGCGATTTTCTCGGCGGCATTGCGGGCCTCGGCGATGATGCGCTCCTTCTCCTGCTCACCCTCGCGGATGATGGCGGCGTGGAGTTCGTCGATCTCTTTGGATGCCTGGTCGAGCTTGGTGCTGTACTCTGCCAGCTTGGCCTCGGCAGCTGCCCTGGCCTGCTCGGCATCCTTGAGGCTCCTCTCGATCTGGGCCTGGCGCTCGGCCAGAGTCCCCTTCACATTGGCCTTTTTCAGCGCCCATGCCAGGATGGCGACCAGGACGGCGAAGTCGAACACGCGCCAGCAAAAATCCTTCATCTGGGCAGCGGCGTGATCGGCGTGGTGCGCGCCCTCGCCCCCTTCTTCGGCGAAACCGGCCGAGGCGGCCAGGACGATGACGGCAATGTAGGCCAGGGAGAAGGCGATTTTCTTTGTGCGATCGGATACCATCAACATGTTACAGGCTCCTCCCCAGGATTTTCTCACAGATGTCGCCGGACAGGGCCTCGGCCTGCTGCTTCAGCAGCGCGCGGGCATCGGCGGCTTCCTTGGCCACCTTGGCGCGGATGCCGTCCAATGAGCCGGCGGCCTCCTTGCGGGCCTTTTCCAGGAGCGCCGTCTCTTCGGCCTGGGCCTGCTTGAGGGCCTCGGCGCGGCGGCCGGCGGCCTCGGTCTTGGCCTCGCGCAAACGGGCTTCGTACCGGGCCATCTTCTCCTGGACCTCCAGGTCAACCGAAGCCGCCTTTTCATGGGCGGAGTCGATCACTTGGCGGCGATCGGCCAGGATCTTGCGGATCGGCTTATAGAGGAAGATATTGAGGACGAGGACGAGGATTCCGAAGTTGATTGCCTGGACAACGAACGCCAAATTTAATTCAATCACGACCTACCCCTTGCAGGCATGCATTAATGAACGTGTATACTGTATCCACAGATCGGGTGTTGGTACCACATATATTTTCGGGATGTCAAGATAATTGCGAAGATACCGGTGCAATTTCCCACGGGACAACGGTGGCGGGCGTGGGCGGGCGGACTATAGATCAAACATATCGATGATGCGGGTCAATTCGTCGGGATCGCTGAAATGGATCTCCAGCCTCCCCCCCTTTGTTCCGACCCTGCGGATGGCGACCCGCGCCTGGAACCGCTTCTGCAACTGCTCCTCCAGCGCCCCCATGAGCAGATCGGGCTGCCGGGGGCGTTTATGCGTCACGGGATGGGGATTCATCTTCAGCCGCCGCACCAGGTTTTCAGCCTCCCGGACGCTCAACTGGCGCTGCACGATCTCGTGGCGGGCCGAGAGGATCGATTCGGGGCTTTCCAGGGCCAGGAGGGTTCGGGCATGGCCCATGCTCATGCGCTCTTCCACGATATCCTGTTGCACCTCGGCGGGCAGCTTGAGCAGGCGCAGGGAGTTGGTCACGCTGGTGCGGTTCTTGCCGACCCGCCTGGCCACATCCTCATGGGAGATGCCGAAATGCTCCACCAGCGAGCGATAGGCCTGGGCCTCCTCGATGGCGTTCAAATCCTGGCGCTGGATGTTCTCTATCAGGGCCAGTTCCAGCACCCCATCCTCGCTGGCCTCGCGGATGACCACCGGCACTTCCCTGATGCCGGCTTTCTGGGCGGCGCGCCACCGGCGCTCGCCGGCAATGATCTCGTAGAAATCGCCCTTTTGGGACACCACCAGTGGCTGGATGATCCCTTTTTCACGGATGGAGGCGGCCAACTCGTCCAGTTTGTCCGCTGCAAAGTGCTTTCGCGGCTGATTTCGGTTGGGACGGATTTTTTCGATCGGGCAGACAAAATAATCGGAGTGCCCCCCAGTCGTCTCCGCTACCTGCAGCAGCGCAGCCATCCCTCTTCCGAGGCCGCCTTTCTTAACCATTGGCCGTCTCCCTCCGGATTATTTCCCGGGCCAGTTGCAGATAACTGGCGGCGCCGCGTGACGATATGTCGTAATGGATGACCGGCTTGCCGTGGCTGGGGGCCTCGGCCAGACGTATGTTGCGGGGAATGACCGTATCGAAGACCTTATCGGGGAAATGGGTCCTGATCTCCGTGACCACCTCTTTGCCCAGGTTGCCGCGCGAATCGAACATGGTCAGCAGAATGCCCTCAATCTTCAGCAACGGGTTGAGCCCCCTCTGGATCAGGCTGATGGTGCGCAGGATCTGGGTAAGCCCCTCCATGGCGTAAAACTCGCACTGAAGCGGGATCAGCACGGAATCGGCCACGGTCATGGCATTGACGGTCAACAGGTTGAGCGATGGAGGACAGTCGATGATGATGTAAAGATACTGATCCGCCAGGGAGGCGAGGGCAAATTTCAGTTTCAGCTCCCGGCCGATCTCGGAGGCCAATTCCAGTTCCGCGCCGGCAAGGTCGGAATTTGCCGGTATGACATGCAGAAAGGGCTGTCCGATGTCCATAACCAGGCTTCGGGCATCGGCCTCGTTGACGAGAGCGTCGTAAATGGTCTGCTTCAGCAGTGATTTGTCGATCCCCACGCCGCTGGTTGCATTGCCCTGCGGGTCGATATCAATCAGTAGGGTCGGCTTCTCGGCCGCCGCCAGCGAAGCGGCCAGATTGACGGCAGTGGTGGTCTTGCCGACCCCACCCTTCTGATTGGCGATGCAGATTATCTTGGACATGACGGGATGGGCCTTGTCGGAAACGTAGTGCGATTATTTAAACAGAGGCGCCACGCGCCGAAGAGCGAAAAAATACCATAAAGTTCCCCGGGTGCAAAGCATATTTTTCCTGCAGCCCATGGTAACCTGCTAGCGAATCGATTCCAGCGGCATGTTCGACATCATCTTTTTTGTCAGCTCAAAATCACCCACAACGTCCGGTGGTCCGTATAGCATTTTTTCCAGTTTTTCATAACCCGTCATCTCTATCAGTAAATCTCCGCGCGGTGGCTTGAGATCGAATGGTCCGAGTGGTATCCAAATCCATTCCATAATTGGTTCAAAAACAAATTTACCCTGGAGGTCTGACAGCATCTTTTTCTCAGGGTGTTTTTTGAAATAAATATTCGCACCAGAAATTGGATTTTTAGATTCTGAGTCAATCACGCGACCGTAAATCCTTGGTGTCTCTGTGAATTTAACAGGGATACAGGCATTTAAGAGCGCAAAAGCACATATAAGGACGATTTTGTATTTACTCATTTTCATTTGTCGAACGCCCTGGGCGCTGGCCTGACAGGGTTTTCGGTCAGGTCTTGCGATCTCGTTATGTAGCACTAATAGTTTGAAACTTCGATTAGATTCATATCCGGATCTCTGAAGTAAAACGAGTTAATTGGACCTGATGCGCCGGTTCTCGCAACAGGACCTTCGATTATTTCAACTCCTCTGCTCCGCACATGGTCCATTGCCTCATCGAGAGGAACTTCTGTAATGAAACATAAATCAGCTGACCCAGATGTCGGTTTGTCTGCTTTTGGCTCAAACTCTTTACCAACCTGATGCAGATTAATTTTCTGATTGCCATATTTAAGCGCCAATCTTCCTGCACCAAATTCTTCTTTTTCCATCCCAAGAACAGATACGTAGAATTGAACTGTGATTGCTATGTCCTTTACCGTTAGCACCAAGTGGTCAAGGCGTTCAATTCTCATGTTTTCTCCTTATTCACATAACGGTTCAAAGGGTCTGCGGGTTTCTCCGCAGTACCCCGTGGTTAAGCGTAGCGGTTAATTACTACTGCGCTTTTTCGGTTCGAGGGAATTCTGCGTAAATTTCTATTGCTTCAATATCTGTCAGTGCAATTTCTCGTGTCATGCCAGGTACCAATCGAGAACGTAAGCCAACTAATTTATTGCCTCCGAAAAACACCGTATCAAAATACATTTTAACGATATCTTTTGTGGATTTAGAAGTTATTTCAATTTGAGTATTGCGATCTGGATATAGATATATGAGATTCCCAGCCTTATCTTTACACAATACTTTTCTTATGTTGTTTGCATTATATTTAGAATTGAAAAATAACGATGCAAGTGGAGAGACAACATAGAAACCAGTCGGGTTTTCAATTTTGTATTGGTTCTCAGCTACCTGATTTATAAAATTATCTGGCGTTACATAATAATTAGCGGTACACCCTGCTTCCACAAGAAATAACACTGGAAAAAATATTTTAGCCATTTTAATTATTTGAAGTTTCATCATTGTCTTCTCGCTTAACTAGGGGATATGCAGCAGCTATTATTTTCTTCTAATTATTGTATTTCTGGACAGAAATATCAAAAAAATGTTGTACAAACGACACATTTTGAGCTGGATTAGCAATATATTCACCCAATATGGGATGAATATACCGCAACTGCATAATTCCGGGAATTTTTATTTTTATCCATTTGAAGGCCATTTATGAGCTATTCAAATTACTTTTCTGGTAGCCCACCACACGGGCTTTTTAATCCTTCATCAATCATGAAATATGGATACCCAAAGGGTGTAGGGCGGGCTGTAAATGCTTAATACAAATAGGGTGTCAGACCTACACATTTTGTAAATTCATTGTTACCCTCATCTTATTTACAAGCATTCCCAATTCTTTATCTCGTTCCATTTCCTGCTCGAACCTGCTGCGCACCAGTGATACCGCCGATTCCTTTATTCCGAATCGCTCACCTATCTCCCTAAGCTTGGCTCCGCTGTATGCATGACAGAGGTAGATGCCCACCTTTTTAGATAACCTGACGTTTTCTGTCAAAGATTCTGCCGCTGCGATGAGCGCATCAAGTGTAGGTCTTGCTGAAAGTTTTCTTACCGCTGGCAGGTCCCGGTCAAATTTTTTACCGTCAACATACATCGTGGTGATTTTGGACACAAATTCTGCCCCACCCAATATGGTTGCGGCTGTTGCCCCGTTCAACGGGCTTTCGTACTCACGATCAATCAAGTCTTCGACAAATTTTTGGTATTTTTTGCTGACGTTCTTATCTTTGCCGAAGTATTCAAGTATGAATGCCGTGCTCAGCCATTCCGGCCTTTTTCTCTCTCCGCAATAGTCAAGATAGCTCGACCAGCGGTATTCTTCCGGTTTGGCTACCATTCCCACCCTGACCGGGTTGAGATGGATGTAGCGGGAAAGTTCTTTTGCATATTCATCGGCGTCTATCACGATGGCCTTGTAACGCCCCTGGAATAGATGGCCGTATCGTTTTCGTTTGACGTTGAAGTAGTTGGTGTATGCCCCGTTAATGTGCTTCATGATCTGCGAAAGGTTTCCCGATGGGGTCTCCAATAGCAGATGATAGTGATTGTTCATTAGGCAATAGGCATGGATAACCGCACCATACCTGAATACCGCCGAGTTGAGGTACGAAAGAAACTGCTCTCGGTCATTCTGACTTTTGAAGACATCCTTGCGTTCGTTTCCTCTTGATGTCACATGGTATTGTGCACCGAAAAATTCGATTCGCAATGGCCTGCCCATGGCTTCCCTCCTTTGGTCGCCTTGATTAATCCTGAACAAAGTCTATCAAAGAAAGCTATTTTGCAAAATGTGTAGGTCTGACACCTATTGACTCTCCGACACCTATTGACTCTCATTAACGTTTTTATTTATGTGGTTCAAGGGGAATATTATTTCGCCTAAATACGGTCCATAGGCACACCGACGCAACAATACCTCCCCAAGAAGCCCACACATACTTCGTCCAGTCGCAGAGCATCAACCCAAACTTTGCCCGAACACAACCTGTTTCCACAATTTCCTTGAATTCATTTGCAGAAAAATAAAGGAACAAAAGGGCAATTAGTAGCAGAATGATATTTCTAAGCATCGGGCAACTGTCCTTTTGTTCTTTCAATTAAAACATACAAATTTTTCTTTATTTCTTTGGGTTTCTCATTTTCGTCTAATAGTGGATATGCAGCAGCTATTATTTTCTTCTAATTATTGTATTTCTGGTCAGAAATATCAAAAAACTGTTGTACAAACGACACATTTTGAGCCGGATTAGCAATATATTCACCCAATATGGGGTGAATATACCGCAACTGCATAATCCCGGGAATTTATTTTTATCCATTTGAAGGCCATTTATGAGCTATTCAAATTACTTTTCTGGTAGCCCACCGCACGGGCTTTTTAATCCTTCATCAATCATAAAATATGGATACCCAAAAGAGTGATGAGCAGGCTGATCTGCGTGGGGCTCGCTTGCAGTGACGGCGGCCGTTCAATAGTGTGGCAAAGCGTCCGGTAAGCCGCAATTGTGCATGCAGGCCTCAAACGCCCGGTCCGGCGGGGCCTTGAGGCTGATCTCCGCCCCCTTCTCGTTCCTGAAAGAGAGGTGCGCGCAGTGCAGCATCATACGCTCCTCCGGCGCGCCGCCATAGGTGGCGTCGCCGATGATCGGCAACCCTGAAGACTCCAGGTGGACGCGGATCTGGTGAGTGCGCCCGGTCAGGGGGCGTGCCTCGACCAATGAGCCTCCGTCGGCGGTCGCCAGCAAGCGAAACTCGGTCACGGCCGTTCTGCCGCCCGCCATGATGCCGTAGCGCGACGTGCCCAACTTGCCGATAGGGCCGTCAACCCGCCAGGTTTCCCCCTTCGGCTCCCCGCTGACCAGGGCCAGGTAGCGCTTGTCCGCCAACCCGTCGTGGAAACGGGCCGAAAGCCAGGCAGCAGCCCGTTTGTGTTTCGGGAACACCATCACCCCCGAGGTGCCCCGGTCGAGGCGGTGGATCACCCGGGCCGGTTCGGCCGACCCCTGGAGCCGGAAGTATTCCGAGACCCAGAACTCCAGGGTCCCCTTGAGTTGATAGGGGGTCCGCTGGGTGTTCACCCCGGCCGGCTTGTTGACCGCGATCAGGTCGCCATCCTCGTACAGGAGCGCCTCAGGCGGCAAGGCAAGTTCCCGGAACCGCCCCGGCTCCATCACGCCGACCTCCACCACGTCCCCCTGCTTGACGGTGCGCGACGCCACCCGCACCATGGCGCCGTTGACGCTGCATCCGCCCCGGTCGATGATCCGCCGCGCCTCGGACTTGCTGAGTCCGTCGAACAACAGCGCCACGGCATCGTCCAGCCGCCGCCCACCCTGATCTTCCGCCACGGTTTTCTTGCTTATCATGACCTCGTTACTACCTCGATTCCCCACTTAGATGCAATCAAAATTCCCTGTGGAAAAAGCGGTCCGACTTTGGTACCCTCAGCCGCCATGAGCTTTGATCCGCTTCACGATATCCCGCTGCTTCGCGGGCCGGTGCCGCTGGCGCACCTGGTGCTGCGGCATTTCGTCCGCTCCGGCGACAGCGCCGTTGACGCCACCTGCGGCAACGGCAACGACACGCTCCTCCTGGCTGAGTTGGTGGGACCCGCCGGCAGGGTCTGGGCCTTCGACATCCAGCAGGAGGCCATGGACGGCACTGCCCATAGGCTTGCCGCAAACGGACTGTCGGAGAGGGTCACGCTGGTCGCTCAGGGGCATGAAACCCTGGCCGGACAGGTTACCACCCCCCTGAACGCCGTGGTCTTCAACCTGGGATATCTGCCGGGCAGCGACCGCAGCATCACCACCCGACCCGAGACCACCGGGGCTGCGCTGGAACAGGCCCTGGACCTTCTGGCGCCGGGGGGCATCGTGGCCCTGACCGTCTATCCCGGCCACGAAGGGGGCGACGCAGAGCGCCGCATGGCGGAGGCGTGGGCGGCGAAGCTCCGGGCGCCCTCGTTCCACGCCTGGCGCATGGGACAGATCAACGTCACGGCCGATGCGCCATACCTTATCCTCGTGCAGAAGGGCGCCTGACATGCTGCGATCCCTGCTCCCCTTCATCGTCGTCCTGCCGTCCCTGGCCTACAGCCTGATTGCGCTGGCCTGCGCCCGGCGGTTCTTCTCCGCAGCACCCCCCTGCTCACCGGAGGCCCCGTCGGTCACCATCCTGAAACCGGTCAAGGGGATGGACACGGGTAGTTACGAAAACTTTGCCTCCTTCTGCCGGCAGGAGTACGAAGGCCCGGTGCAACTGCTGTTTGCCGCGGCATCGGCCGATGATCCGGTCATTTCGGTCATCCGCCTGCTCATGGAGGAGTTTGGCGACAGCCATATCTCCCTGGTTGTCAACCCGGCCATCCACGGACCGAACTACAAGGTATCCAACCTGATCAACGCCTTTCCCCAGGCCCGGCACGACATCATCATCGTCTGCGACAGCGATATCCGCGTGCCTCCGGACTACCTGAAAAACGTGACCGCCCATTTCAGCGATCCCCGGGTGGGACTGGTCACCTCGCTCTACCGCACCTCCAGCGCTCCCACCATCGCCACGGCCATCGAGGCGACCGGCTTTACCGCCGAGATGATCCCCAATGTGCTGGTCGCGCTCTACCTGGAGGGGCTGTCGTTCGCCCTGGGCGCCTCCATGGCCGTGCGCCGCGATGCCCTGGCGGCAATCGGCGGCTTTGAGGCCCTGGTCGATTACCTGGCCGACGACTACCAGTTGGGCAACAAGGTGCACCGCGCCGGCTGGCGCATCGCCCTGGACGGTACCTTCGTGGAAAGCATGCTCAGGGCGGAAGAGTTGCTGCCGGTGCTCGCGCGCCAACTGCGGTGGGCCCGCACCATGCGGGTCAGCAGGCCGGGTGGCTACCTGGCGTCGGGGATCACGCTCCCCTTTCCCGCGATGCTGCTGGCGGCGTTCGTCGCCCCGTCGCCGGCCCCGGCGTTGGCTGCAATCGCGCTGCTCTATTGCGTGCGCCTGGCCGTAACCACCACCTTCAGCCGTTGCTTCGTCCGCGACCGCCTCCTCCCCGCCTGGCTCTGGCTGATCCCGTTACGGGACATGCTGGCCTTCTTCACCTGGGCCCTCTCCCTCCTGGGCAATCGGGTCGAATGGCGCGGCAGCCGCTTCCGGCTCAGGCCGGGGGGCAAGATCGAAGAACTGGCTTGATCGGGCGTTTGTGCGGAGGACAAGAAGGCTTGACAAATCATCAAGTGAGCACTATAAATTTGAATGACTATTCATTCAGAACAAAGTCCTGCTTTACAT
>JBEKFJ010000081.1:0-11124 GCA_050013355.1 Oryzomonas sp. | reverse complement strand
TTCGTCCCCAAGGCCCATACGCCCTTCCAGTGGGAGCCGCAGATATCCCAGGACGAGATCAGGGAACGGCAGGGCATGCTGCGTGGCGAACTGAAACGTCGCAAGCTCCATTTCAAGTGGCAGGATGCCCCTCTCTCATTCATGGAGGGGGTATTTGCCCGGGGCGACCGGCGGCTTGCGCCGGTGCTGGTACGGGCGGTAGAATTGGGATGCCGTTTTGACGGCTGGGGGGAACATTTTTCCCCGGAACGCTGGCGCCAGGCATTTGCCGACTGCGGCATCCAGCCTGAATGGTACCTGCGGCGTCGGTCCCCGGATGAAGTCTTGCCGTGGGACCATCTCGACTGCGGCGTCACACGGGAGTTTTTGCTGGCTGAGCGGGAGCGCGCCCTCGGCGAAACCGGGACCGCGGATTGCCGCCATGGCCGTTGCAGTGCTTGCGGTGTCTGCGATTTCAGTGTGGTGGCGCCGCGGATCTCCCCCCATGGCACCGTGCCGCCCCCGCCTGGTGCGCCGAAGGCTGAGCCGTTGGCAACCCGCGTCCGGCTCCGCTTCGCGAAGACCGGCGCCATGCGTTTTCTGAGCCATCTCGAACTGATTACCGTGTTCACGCGCGCCGTCAGCCGGGCAGGGGTGCCGATCCTTTTCTCGCAAGGTTTTCATCCCCATCCCAAATTCTCCTTTGCCACCGCCACCCCGGTTGGTATAGAATCCAACGCCGAATACATGGATATGTTTGTGGCTGCCGGATGTGGAGCGGATGAGGTGCTGGCTAGGCTGAACAAGGTCCTGCCCGACGGGATGCGGATCCTGGAAGCGGAGCTGATTGACGTGAAAACACCATCCCTTTCAGTCCAGATGGTAGCCACGCATTATCGCATAACGTTGAATGAAGCGCTCTGTGAGGATCTCTCCAGGAAATGTGAGCTGTTTTTGGCACATGGCAGTTTCGTCATTCAGCGGATTAAAAAGAGCGAGTGCCAGACCCTTGATCTGCGGTCGGAGACCGTGTCGCTGGTTGCCGCATCCGGATCGATCGAGCTGGTTGCCGGCAGGGGCAAGCCGGTGGAGTACGCCCGCGCCATAACCGGCAACGAGGCGCTCAATATGGACGACTTGCGGGTGGAAAAGCTGGATGTGATCTTCCGCCCGGCGCTGCCGCATGACTGATTTCCATCCGGAAACTCCGGATGAGAAATTAGCAGTTTCCGATTCGGAAAGGAGGGATTTTTCGTCCAGGCCAGGAAATCAAGGGATTGCGCGGAGGCGTACATCGGTACGCCGCACAAGCAAGCCCGAAGATTGACGCCGCATGGGCGGAAAAGAACCCTTTCCGGACGGAAACTAGACTGATTTTCGAATACATTTTACATAGACGGAGACTGATGGTATGGGAGCAGAACTGGTTATCAATGCCGCCTCCCACGAGACGCGCATTGCACTGATTGAAAACGGCACCATTGCCGAACTCTACATCGAGCGCAGCCGCGAACGAGGTATTGTCGGCAACATCTACAAGGGGCGGGTCATCAGGGTGCTGCCCGGAATGCAGGCCGCCTTTGTGGACATCGGCCTGGAGAAGGCGGCATTTTTGTATGTGGCGGATGTCTTCGACGCGATCGAGGAGTACGAGTCGCTCCTGGACGAGGGCAAAAAGGAGCATGAGTCCGGCAACGGTGAGCAGCCGGAATCCACACATACCGAATTCAGGCCGCTGCACCCCATCGAAGAGTTGCTTCAGGAGGGCCAGGAGTTGCTGGTCCAGATATCCAAGGAGCCGATAGGCACCAAGGGGGCTCGCATCACCTCCCATATCTCCCTGCCGGGTCGCCACCTTGTGTATATGCCGACGGTGGACCATGTAGGCATCTCCCGCCGTATCGAGGATGAGGCGGAGCGGGAAAGACTGCGGGAAATCGTTGACCGCCTCAAGCAGAGCGGTACGGGGTTTATAGTCAGGACGGTCTCGGAAGGGAAGAGCGAAGAGGATCTGCTGTCGGACACGCAATACCTTTCGACGCTGTGGTCCGAGATTGCCAAGCGCAAGGAAAAGGCCTCGGCCCCCTCCCTGGTCCATTCCGACCTGGATGTCGTCCAGAAGGTAGTGCGCGACATCGTTACCGAGCATGTGGACAAGATTATTGTGGACTCAAAGCCGGATTTTGACCGGATCGTCCAGTTCATTTCCACCTTCATGCCCAAGATGAAGTATTCCATTGAGCTGTACGACGATGAAGAGCCGATTTTTGACCATTTCGGCCTGGAGGTGGAGATCAGCCGGGCGCTGGGCAGAAAGGTCTGGCTGAAGAGCGGCGGCTATATCATCATCGAGCAGACCGAAGCGCTGACCGCCATTGACGTCAACACCGGACGCTTTGTGGGTAAACATAATCTTGAGGACACCATCCTCAAGACCAACCTGGAAGCTGTCAAGGAGATCGCCTATCAGCTCCGGCTGCGCAATATCGGCGGCATCATCATCATCGATTTTATCGATATGGAAAAAGAGGTCAACCGGGACAAGGTTTTCACAGCGCTGGAAGAGGCCCTCAAAGGGGATAAGTCGAAGAGCAACATCCTCAAGATCTCCGAGCTGGGGCTGGTGGAGATGACGCGTAAACGCGTGCGGGAAAGCATCGGCCGGATGATGTGCGAGCCGTGCCCCTACTGTGAGGGCCGCGGCTACATCAAATCAAAGATCACCGTTTGTCACGAGATTTTCCGGGAGTTGCGGCGCGAGATGCTGGACATCAAGGGGACCAAGGCGACGGTGTCGGTCCACCCCCAGGTGGCGGACCTGCTTTACGATGAAGAACGGCGCGGCCTTGAGGAGTTGGAGAAACGCTTCAAGAAGCGCATTACCGTGCGGGCCAAGCCCGGTTTTCACCAGGAACAGTTCGAGATCCTGATTAATTGACCGGTTGCGCCCATTCGTTGCAAAACAAAGGCGGGATAGATTGGCTATCCCCGCCTTTTGTGCGTTTACGGGGCAAAGAAGTCAGGCTGCCTTCTGCTCGTATTTGGCCGAGAAGTATTCCATTGCCTCACGCATGATATCGGATACGCTCTTTTTGGTCTTGCTCATAAGGTTTTCCAGGTGTTCACGTTCTTCGTCGCTGATTCTCATCGAGATTACGTTGTAACGCGGGTTTTCTCTCATTCGGCCCATTTTTTGTTCCTCCGCTTTTTTATGTGGTGTGTTATGACAAATTTTGATAATTATTCTTCTTATATGCCATATCCATGCCAAAACGAAGTATACATAAAAATATAAATAATATTGATATGTTACTGGTTACTGAAGAATCGGACGGCTTTAGCTTAAAGAAAAAATGCGCATTATTTGACACACATGTGGTCAAAAGTATACACTATTCATAGGGCTCCTGACCCGCTGTCTTCGTCCGCACCCGTTGTGCGATGTCCAGGCCATGTTTTTCCAGGAGGCGGTAAAAAGTCCGGCGGGGAATATTTGCCAGTCTGGCCGCCTTGGCCACGTTGCCGCCGGTTTCTTCGAGATAGCGTTGGATCAGATTTTTTTCGGTGCGGCTGACGTGCAGTTCCCGCTCGGCCTTGAATGAGGCGTGGCGCCGGTTGACCTCTCCATCGCTGCACCGTTCGTAGGTGTCGGCAAAGATGGTGGGAAGGTTTTCAAGCCTGATGATGGTGTCATTGGTAAGGACCGAGGAGCGTTCGATGACATTTTGCATCTCGCGGATATTGCCGGGCCAGGGGTAGTGCTGCATGGCCTTGACGGCCCGCTCCTCGATCCCGGCGATATTCTTATTCAGCTTTTTGCGGGCCTTGTCGAGGAAGTGCTCGGTCAGGCTTGGAATGGAGTCCTGTCTGTTGCGCAGCGGCGGAAGATGGATGTTGAAGACATTCAGGCGGTAGTAAAGATCCTCGCGGAACCATCCTTCGCGAATGCCCTGTTCCAGGTCCTTGTTGGTGGCGGCAATCAGACGCACGTCCACTTTTTTTGGCGCCGCCTCTCCCACCGGCCGCACCTCGCCCAGATCAAGCACGCGTAACAGCTCCGCCTGCAGCTTGGGCGTGATGTCTCCTATTTCATCCAGGAAGATCGTGCTGCCGTT
Organism: Oryzomonas sp.; assembly: GCA_050013355.1. Lineage (GTDB taxonomy): Bacteria > Desulfobacterota > Desulfuromonadia > Geobacterales > Pseudopelobacteraceae > Oryzomonas. Next base: position 7,030 of record JBEKFJ010000081.1, on the reverse strand, counting down.
AGCCGCTTCGAAGAGTCCCTTCTTGTCACCGATGGCGCCGGTGAATGCTCCCTTTTTGTGGCCGAACAGTTCGCTCTCCAGCAAGGAATCTGTAATAGTCGTGCAGTTGACCGTTACCATCGGCTTATCGTTACGCAGGCTCAGGCGGTGGATGGCCCGTGCCGTCAATTCCTTACCGGTGCCGGTCTCGCCCCTGATGAGAACCGTGGTCGGCGTCGGCCCCACCTGGCGGATCAGTTCCAAGACCTCCTGGATCTTGCTGTCATTCCCCACTATCGGGTCGTCGCCGAGCTGCCGGTCCAGTTCGAGCCGGATCAATTCATACTTCTGCATCAGCCGTCCGCGGTCATCCTCAACCTGCTGCAGATTGTGGGGGAGGCACATCTCAAGGTCCGCCACTCCTTGAAAAACCGCCACGGCATGTTCGCGGCAGGTGTTATAGCCGCATGCGCGACAGTTGAGTTCATCGCTTTGCGTAAACTTGTTCGTGGAATGCAGGATGCGTTTTATGTCGTCCTTGTCCGGGCTCGGCAGCTTGCGTGACTTGTCGGAGTAAGGGCGTTCCAGGTTAGGCAAGGATGCCGTCGAGCGGTAGTGCGGCGCTGTTTTGTACAGAAGCGTGCTGTTGTTGTAGTTGACGATCAGTTTGCGTTTGTAAAAATGGTTGAGCGTATGGTCGCGGGCAGGGCCATCGACGCAGCCCCCGTCGCAGAGCCGCAAATCCACAAAAGAGGGCGAGATGCGGCCCGTAGCCAGGTCGCGAATGATATCGATGGCGTGATTTTCTCCCTCGGCGGAGATGATATCGGTATCCAGAAAGTCCGGTTCAATGTCGAAAACCTTGAGCGGTCCGCCGGTCAGGGTGAATATGCGTGCGTTGCCCGGGTCAAGTCCGTCGAACGGCGCTTCCGTCAACGATGCAGGGTTGATGCCGCGACTCTTGAAGAACTTGTCGATCTCGTGGTAGGTGAGAACCACGTCGATGGCGTTTGACGTTTCGGCCGCCTGCACCTCGAATTTGCCGGCAATACAGGTGCTGATATAGATGACCTTGGTTTCTTTGCCGAGAATGTCCTTGATAAAGCGTCCCATGGCGATCATGGGCGATACGACAGCAGCCAGGTTCGGAATCAATTTGGGATAATGGCGTTCGATCAGGCTGACAACCGCCGGGCAGTGGGAAGAGATCAGCGGCTGTCCGGTCTGCAGAACGTTTTGGTAACTGCCGGCAATCATGCGGGCGCCATAGGCCCCCTCATGCACCTCGCAAAAGCCGAGATTTTTCAGGGCGGCCACCAGCTGTCCGGGAGTTATGGTGTGCAAAAACGCCGGATAAGAACACCCCAATACGGCCACAACCGGCTGGCCCGAGGTAAGCAACTCCTGGGTCTGTCCCATTCTGTCCACCACGGCCTTGGCCTGTTGCGGACAGTTCAGGCAGTTGCCGCAGCCGATGCAGCGGTCGTACATGATTTGGGCAAACCCGTTATCGACCTTGATGGCTTTGACCGGGCAGCTGCGCACGCAAGAATAGCAGAGCCGGCAGCGCTCCTTGAAGGTAATGATCGGTTCCATAGTGATGTTCCTTGGATTTTCTGGAATGATATTGGAGAGATAATACACGGAAAAACAGAAGTGTGCAACTGTTGGCACAGTTACAGCTTAAACCGATACCCTGTCTGTGAGACTTAAAGCATAATACTGCAAAATTGCAGCCTTATGCTTTATTTTCTGTTGCAGCTTTATGCTTTATTTTGGCTTCAAATATTCGTCAATGTCTGGAATAGCCAAGGAGCTGATGGCCCTGATGAAAGCAAAAACCTCATGATCTACATCACTGGTGACCTTCAAGGCCGCGTGACCGCCTGGCACATATCCTCTGCCCGCTTTAAACCCGCCAAACGTGGCGATATTTGCCTCTGCTGCGGCGACGAGCAGAAAGACTGAAACACCAGCCTAGCCAATATGGGTATACCTTATTTGGATAGCAATAAAGCACCTATCCAAAAATACAATGAGCAACTTAAAATATATAGGTAATTATTGGATACTTTAATTGGATAGGCTAAGTAAAATGAAGCTCAAATTTTGTTAAAAACCGTCCATCGAATGATAATAACTATTCAGCCGTGTTCTGCCAGACTGAATCTATTTTTCAACTGAGTTCAGCCCCGCTTTGAATTACTATCCCCCTTCCGACAATTTCTCATTGACTTATTGAATCGGTAAGCACAATAGTAAAATTAATTAATATTTACTCACCGAAAAGGCAAAATCCGGGGGACCGGATGACGCAAAGCCACCTACCCAGAACGGGAAGAGGGGTTTGTCGAAGCGATGGCTGATTTCCAATGAGCCTGCCTTTTCAATTGAAGAGGCAGGCTCTTTTATTATTCTCTGCAGGTCCAATTTCCGCAGCTTTTTACGGCTAGGATATTCATTCAAAACAAAAAATAAATACAAAGGAGATAATTATGAACAAAAACAGTACGATCTTAAATCAAGATGATCTCAACATGATCCAAAATCCTAACGAACTGCAGCTGGTCCGTGGGATCTCCCGCCGCAAATTTCTCACTTATACCGGCGGCGCCATTGTCTGTGTGTCACTAGGCCCGCTAATTGCTGGCTGCGGGGGGAATAACCAGTCAACTATCCAGCAGTACCCGATTGACCCGACCGCAGCAACAACGCTTCAGAGGATGATATCGTTTCCAATCACGATGGGCGCTGTGACCACAAATCTGCTGTCTACACCACCCCCCTCCCCGAATGGCAGCCCGGGCCTCGCAGCAACCCAACTCAACCAGGTTGCGCAATACAATGCCCTGGGCTACGGTGCATGGTCCTTTGGCTCGCCACTCCCGATGGTTCAACGCCCGGATATCATGCCAAGTGGGTATGTCAACCCTACGCCAACCAGACTCACCAAGTTCCTGAATTTCTTCTCGTTCTCCGACATCCATATCACCGACAAAGAAGCGCCGAACCAGATGATTTTCACCCAGCAAAATGATGTGAAGTATGGTGCGAATATGTCTTCGCTGTATTCGCCGATCATGCCTTATACAACACACGTCCTCGACGCGGCGATACAGACGGTGAATGCCCTGCACGCGAAGAATCCATTCGATTTCGGTATTTCTCTCGGGGATACCTGCAACAACACGTCATACAACGAACTTCGCTGGTATCTGGACGTTATCGACGGCAAAGTAATCACCCCAAGCTCTGGCGCGCACCTTGGGGCCGGCACAATCGACTATCAGCGCCCCTATAAGGCTGCAGGGTTGAATCCCGCCATCCCATGGTACCAGACGATCGGAAACCACGATCACTTCTTTCTGGGATCATTTCCGGTTGACGCCAATCCGTCCCTCGGACTTCGGGAGTCATATCTGAGTGGGAATGTCTGGGCAACCGGAGATATCCTCGTTCCGAACTTGACTACCTTTATGAAAACCGGCCTCCCTGCGCTGTTCAGCATGGCTAATTTTCAGACCACCCCGTTAACCTATGCCGGCATTATCGATGGGACGTCCCAGAATGGCGCCATCATCAACGCCGGACCACTTGGGCAATTCACCACCGCCCCGATAGTGGCTGCCGATCCGAATCGCCGGTCCTTGGTGCGCTCTGATTGGGTTCAGGAATTCTTCAACACGACAACCCTCCCGGCTGGCCACGGATTGAACCTGGTTGACCCGACCCAGGTGGATGGTTTTGCTTGTTACAGCTTTCTCCCTAAATCGAATATTCCGATCAAGGTCATTGTTCTCGATGATACCCAGTCGGAGACTGATGGTTCGAGTGACATCCACGGTCACGGCTACCTCGACGCAAACCGCTGGGCCTGGCTCCAGGCAGAACTCGCAGCTGGGCAAGCAGCAAACCAGCTTATGATCATCGCCGCGCATGTCCCCATCGGTGTCGCGGCTATTGCAAGCGAAATGGAATGGTGGCTTGGCGAGCCTACGACTACCGCACAGAACCAAAACGCTGTAACCCTGGCCGGACTGGTTCAAACGCTGTGGAACACGCCGAACCTCATCATGTGGATGTCTGGTCATCGGCATGTCAACACCGTCAAGGCGTTCCCATCCCCGAACCAGGCGACCAACCCGGAACAGAGCTTCTGGCAGGTCGAGACATCGTCATTGCGCGATTATCCCCAGCAGTTCCGGACGTTCGAGATCTTCCTCAACAGTGACTACACGGTATCTATCATTACTACAAACGTCGACCCTTCTGTTGCCGAAGGTACGCCGGCTGCTACGTCCCGGATATATGCTATTGCCACCCAGCAGATCATTCAGAACAATCCGCTGGTGAACTCACCGAATGTCGCCAAGGCGAGCGGCGTCATCCCGGTCCCGAGCATGGACCCCTCGCGTCCACAAGATGGCACCACCGATCCAACGATCCAGTTCACAGACCTCTCGGCCGCACCGATTCCGGTTCCGCTTAACTCATCATGCAACGTCGAACTGTTCAAACAGCTCAGCCCTACCATGATCGCGGCTTTGCAGGTAAAATTTCCACCGCCAGCAGGGTTGAACAACATGTGATTTCCCGTTATCCGGAAGAAAGCCCTTCCTCAAAGCGAAGCGTAGGTGGGGAGATGTTTTGTAAGGATGATAAAGATCGTATTTGTGCAGGAGCAACACTAGCCGGTTGTGGGGTCGACGCCGGCAACATCGACTTTCACTTATGACTACAAAACCGGCCTGCTGACTCAGCCGTAAACTGGATGTCGGTCCGCCGTTGTTCTGTTGTATAGCTGTATTCGTGCTCATCACGAAAATAAAACATACTTGGAGGCTTCACCGATGAAACGTATTATTGCTGGCATTATCACCACACTGTTGTTCTCCGCTGTCTCCGCCTTCGCCGCTGAACCCGGCCTCTACGTCAACGTCAACGTTGGCCCGTCGTACGGATCCGACAGCAACTATAAGGACTCCAACCCAGCGTCCGGTCCCGCGGCGGTCGTGAAATACGACATCGGCTTCGTGGGCGGCATCGCGATCGGCCACGACTACGGGAACAACGTACGGTCTGAGATCGAAGCCGTGTATCACACCGAGATGGCACGCAGCATCAACATCAGCGGAGTTGGGACCGTGAACTACGGATCAACCGTCTCCAGCATCAGCGGCCTGGTGAACGGGTATTATGACATCAAACAGGCCACCCTATTCGGAGTGTCTCCGTTTGTCGCGGCCGGGATCGGCATAGCGGACGTATCGATTGGGAATGGGTACGTGGTTGGATCAAAAGCAGTTAATAGCACCGACTCGGTCGTATTCGCGTATCAGGTTTCCGCCGGCGCCTCGTACCAGATCACCCCGAAGATCGCCGCCCAGGTCGGATACCGGTACTTCGCGACCTCGAACGCCGAATTCAAGTTTACCAACGGCGGCGGCGGGAAAGCTGAATACGCCACCAATGACGTTCTGTTCGGCCTCAGGTACAAGTTCTAATCGGCCAGGAATCACGGTTATGCCGTTGATAACCTGGAATTTCGGGCGAAGCGCTTCCAGGAGCTTCGCCTTGACTCATCATCGCTTCGCTCATCGGAGATACTATGAACGTCCTCACCAGAAACACACTGGCAGTCGCCTTAGCAATTATCTCGTTTTTATCTCTCGGTTGCGGAAGCACTACCGGCACCTCTTCACCACCCGCTCTTAACTCCGTACAGGCTGTACAGGATAACCAAAACAACTACACTTTCTCCTGGGTTCCTACAACCTCAAGTCCGATCCTCCCTACTACGACCGTCCAGGTGTTTGGAGGCTCCTCTCCGGTTTCAATCAGCACATCGAACAGCCTCGGCACGGCGGTCGGCGGCACCGTTCTCACGATATCCTCCCTGGATACGACTCACCGCTGGTATTTCGACGTAGAGCAACAAGGTGGGACACCCACAACGGTTGCTGCACGCCACGTGACCCTGTCCGGGCCGGTCAATTTTCGTGACCTCGGCGGGTACCCTACCGCGGACGGCCGACATACGAAATGGGGAGTATTTTTCCGGTCAGACCAACTGAGTTCACTGACGGCGGCCGATGCAACCTATCTGGTCAATTCCGGGATCACGCACGACGTGGACCTCAGGCTGGGCTCAGAAGCGGCGTCGAACCCGGACATCCCGGCTACGGATAATCGTTTCACCTATGTCCGTGAACCGGTACAGGTCGCCGCAATGCAACCATCGGTAATCATAAAGTCAGGTGTTGTATTCGATGAAACGACCATGGCTGCCGCCTATGAGCTAACCCTGACGACCTACGCGTCTGAATTCGCCGGGGTGTTCCAGGCGCTTGCAGCACAAGGAGCCGGCTCAGTTTTCCATTGTACTTACGGCAAGGACCGCACGGGGCTGACGGCTGCGCTATTGCTGATGGCGGCCAATGTCCCGGACAGCGTCATCATCGCCGAGTACAACTTAACCGACCAATACGAGGCAGTCGGAGAAGCCGAGCTGGTCGCACAGATGGCAGCTTCCTTGCCGCCTGCGGAGGCGGCGCTGTTCGGCGTGTCGTTCTATTCGCCGCCGGCGGTGATGCAGGCAGTTCTGACATATATCCGTCAAACCTACGGATCGGCTGGGGCATACCTGCAGACGGGCGGGCTGGATCCAGCGACATTGGCCAAGGTGGTCGCGGAGTTTGTGCAATAGAATCAGCTGCGTAGAGGGAAACCAGAAATCTTCAACAGCGATCAGGGTTCACGAGTCCGCATCGACTCAGCCCCGGAATGGACCACTCTCCAGATGCAAATGAAAAGAGCCGATCTTGATAGCTCGAGATCGGCTCATTGTTCCATATTTTTCCAGTTCCAGTATTATTCAGTCTTTCCTGAACAGCAATCTTTGTTGACTTCCTTGACCTGACCTGTACTACAGCACACGGGCTTCTGTTCAACTACCACGGCTTCTTTCTTCTCACCACATTTCGAACCATCTTCTTTCGTTCCGCATTTACACATGTTTCGCTTCCCCTTTTCTTTCTTTGTTGCATATGAT
>JBEKFJ010000080.1:0-11140 GCA_050013355.1 Oryzomonas sp. | reverse complement strand
TCGATGCTGCGGCTACGGGATGTCCCTTCTTCGACGGTAACATATAGGTCCCTTAAGACCTGCACGTCCCGTAGAACCTCTACGACGCAGAGGTTCTACGGGACGTATACCCGCCTTGATTCAAAAAACCCTTATCCTGTTCCTACAAACTATTTGATACCAAGCAATTCCACCTCGAAGATCAGGGTCGCATTGGGCGGGACAGCACTGCCCGCTCCGCTGGAACCGTAGGCCAACTCGGGAGGACAAACCAGCTTGGCCTTGCCGCCTACCTTCATCTTCTGAACCCCTTCGGTCCAGCAGGGAATGACCCCGGAGAGGGGAAAACTGATGGATTGATTCCGTTTATAGGAGCTGTCGAACTCCTTGCCGTTCGTCAGGGTGCCGCGATAATTGACCTCGACGGTGCTGGCGGCACTCGGCGACTTGCCTTTGCCTTCCCTGACGGATTGATAGACCATGCCGGAAGCGGTCTTCACGGCTCCCTTCTCCTTGGCGGCCTTGTCGATAGCCTCGTTGGCGCAGGCCATGGCCGGTAGCGCAAGAATGGTGACAATAGCGGCAACAATCTGTTGATTCATTTCTGCTCCTAACTATACTGTGGATTTAAGATGCGATGGGCGGTATCCTACCATCGTTAAAATGCTTCCGTCAACATCCAGGGCAGGAATAGCCGCGCGGGGCCGTGCCTGGTAAATAACCGCGATCTGATGGACCGACGCATGCTGACCAGGATCAAGGATGAAGACTAAAAGGGCCGCAAGGAAACCCAAATCAGATATGTCTCCCCGATTCCAGAGGTTCTTCATGCCATTGGCGATGCTGCTGGCAGGCCTTGCCTGCATGGCCGGGTGTGATGTAAAGCCTGCGGGCCACACGGGAGAAAAGGCGCCGGAGATTGCGGGGACCGACCTGCATGGCGAGCCGGCAAGCCTCGGACGGCTCAGGGGGAGCGTCGTCGTCCTCTGTTTCTGGACAAACTCCTGCTGCGGCGACCGGCTGAAACGGCTCGAACCTTACTACCGGCAGAACAAGGATAAGGGACTGGTCATTCTGGCGATAAACGAAGGCAACGCCGGGGAGGGTGTCGCGTCCTACGCGAAAGCCAACGGCCTGACCTTTCCGGTCCTAACGGATGAGGGGGGCATGACGGCAAGGGAATATGGGGTTTTCGGGTTTCCAACCATCTTCATCATCGACAGGGAGGGGATTATTCGAAAAAAGATCCTGGGGGAGATAAAACCGGAACAGCTTGATAAGCTGGTGAGGCAGATAGCGGGATTGCGATAACGCAGGGACTTATGGGATTTATATGTCCCATAAGTCCCATAAGTCCTGTCCCCTCTTGTTTACAGCCTGAACTGCTGTACCAGCCGCCGCAGTTCTTCCGAGTTTTTGCTCAGTTGGGCAGCCGCCATGGCCGATTCCTGAGAACCTTGGGCGGTGTGGTGCGTTCGTTTCAAAGAGAGAGGAACGGGGACAGATCCTGTCCCGAATCATCCTATATCGCTCAGGAATTCCTTCTCCTCGTTTGAGAACATGCGCTCCAGTTCCAGCAGCACCAACAGGCGTTCCCCGTGATTGATCACGCCGGTAATGAATTCCTGACCAACGCCGCCGGCAGCAACAGTCGGCGACGGCTGGATCTCGCTGCTCAGGATCCTGATCACCTCGGATACCGCATCGACGGTAAAGCCGGTCATGCCGCCGGCCACATCCATGATGATGATGCGGGTCTGGCTGTCGGCGTCGTTCTCCATCAGGCTGAACCGTTTGCGCAGGGAGATGATCGGGATCACCTTGCCCCGCAGGTTGATGATCCCCTCCACATACTGGGGGGTGTTGGGCATCTTGGTGATGGTCGGCATGCGGATGATCTCGCGCACCTTGAGCACCTCCACGCCGTATTCCTCGTTGTCCAGCTTGAAGCTGACCAGTTGGATCAGTTCGTCGTGATGTACCGCCTCGCCTGCCTTTACCAATGCATTGGTTGACATGTCCATTCTGCTCCTTGGTTATAATTTGAACTGGCTCACCAGCCGCTGCAGCTCTTCCGCGTTATTGCTCAGCTGGGCCGCGGCGGCAGCGGATTCATGGTCGCCGTGGGAGTTTTTCTGAACAATCGAGCATGTATTTATTTCTGAATCCGCAGGAGGGACAAGGCTGGTGCGGAAAATCCTTGATTGTCGTCCCTAAATGAAGTGGAAATTGTTCAGGCACTGTCTGGTGACGTCAACCTTGTCAGGATTACAAACTACACCCATCAATAAGATATTCTCAGGCTGATTTCAACAGAGACAATTTCATGAATCTGTTTCCACTGATTAGCCCAGGTTATGCAGTATAAGCAAAACCCAAATTATAATCAAATGTTTATTAGATATATTTTATATCATGGCCAAATGAAAAAGGGCGAAGATAGAAGGCAATCGAGACATGTCATGGAGCGAAAGCGCCAAACTACTGCTGAATTGTTGGTTCTTCAGCAAGACTCATAAATCTGGAGCCGCTTTTTCATCGGCCGGAACAGGGGACTACCCGCCAGTCGTTCGAGGAGATGACGGCGGAAGAGTTACCTCACTCCCCAACTTCCGCATATAGTAGTCCTCCTGCTTGCTCCAGATCAATTCTGTGGCACGATCCAAAACACTGTTGAGCTCCTGAAGGTCTGTCGGCGAGAGACGATTGGCGATCCTGTCCAAAACTTTGCAGGTAATCGCCGGATTATTGTACCACGGCATGTTCATCAACCCCTTTCCGTGATTGTATGCCCAACCTCAATGACGCCGTTGTAAGGCGGGGTTGGCAAAATTGAAACTCTGCAAGCTAATTTAAGCATAAAACATACCAATATTATAACCTTTTGAAATGATTGTAAGTTATCTGCTTCTGCGAGCATCTTGCGCCGGCAATCGCTGCACCTGTTGGAATTCTTTACAGTGTGAGAAGCCGTGTCGGAATTCACAACAGATATTCCCTGTTTTTTGTGGTTCCGGATTTGGTTGAAGATTTCGTCAGGACAACCAATGGAGTCGAGGCCGATTGGGGCTGTGCGGCGCAGGCCGAAGCGGTAGGCTTGATGCTGTGGGGTGGTGGTTTGCCGGGATGTATGTGAAAATTTGCCGATTTGACAAATGGTAAATTTCACTCAATATAAAATAGACCAGTGTCCCGTTCAGTTAGTCGTGGGAAGTAATTCCTTTGCTATTTTGGCTGGTGCCAAGGCGCGGCGACGTAGGTGTAGAAGGGCCTACATCAAGGAGCCGTAACGACGGCAGCGGTCAAAAGAGCCGGAATTACGAGAACGAACTAACTGAACGGAACACTAGAGCTCAACGACAGGGGCCTGTCATTGGGGAAAATTACCCGGAACGGAAAAAGCAGGAGCGTAACAATGGCAACGGAAGACAGCTATAGTATCGGTTTTTTTGTCGAGGGGGATTATCACGTCCTTTGCCATGATGGGAAGGAATACCGGTTCCATGTCCTGAACCAGGACAGCTACGAGAACCCCGTGAAACTAACGTACCACGAAGCGCGCACATTCGTTGAAACCCACCCGGTATGCACCAACATCAGCCTTCACGAAGTAAGGATCATGCCTTACAAAGAGGTTGAGAACATCCTTCAGGGCAAGTTGCCTGCGAGTACCGTGAAATCCCTCGACCTCAGCGGCGAAGAAGAGGAAGAGGAACGGCTGCACTGACGCTTTATCGCAGATATCCTTCGGGTTATCTGCGAAACTCCGGGCGATGAAAGCGTCCCCGGTAATTTCGCCCATGCCTTTGCCACTGCCGGTATTCGTAGTTGCGGTAATGCCGGATGTAGCCTATCCGGAACCGGAGCAGGGCCGGTGGGTAATTGGCACGTGTGGCGAATGCCCACGGACCGTTGAAATAGGGACCGTGAAACCATCGGCCGCCATACCAGTAGAAATATTCGTTGCCGGTGTAGACGAGGTCATACGGGACCCCGACAGCGACATACATGCCAACCTGCGGCGAATAGATGAATTGTGGCGCCTGATCGACAATCACTGGTGGCGGCGCAGCGTATTGCCCCGGTGGGGGAGCTGTCTCCGGCGGCAGTGGCGGGGGTGTGTTCTCAGGCGGTGCAACGGCATCGGGAGGGACATCACCCATCTGTGCAGCGACAGCCGGCGGAGCGGCGGCAGACTGAGGCGGCGGAGGCGGCGGAATAGTTGCATCCGGCAGGTACGCGGGTGGCGGTGGTGGAGCGGCGACAGCCGGTTTCGGCGCTGCTGTGGCTACCTGTTGATGTCCCGGCACCTGATTGCCGTAAGAATACATGCACTGGCCATAGGCGTTGTCATACCGGCGTTGTGCCTCCCTGCCGTAATCCTCGACAGTGGCATAGCTGTCTTGTGCCGATCCGCCCTGCTGTTCCGCCCATTGTCGGCACTTGGCGTCCTCGCTCAGGAACACATCAAAGTTTTTCCCCTGGCTAGGCATCACGTTGATGCTTGGACCTGTCGGGAGCGTCGCGCAACCGTTTACCATCAGCATCGATATAATCAGCGTGGTTTTTTTCAGGTATCTCATTATTTTCCCCTTTGAGTTACTATACCACATGCAGTAATAATCCGCTTGGATGCTTGTCTTGAAATGAACAAAAACGGAGTGTTTCATAGCTGAGGGAAATGACATAGGAAAATCTGATTATCACGGTTTCCAGGAGGAAGGTCAATCACGCCACCTGGAATTTACAGGCCTCGATAAGCATTGGTTGCGAATTGTCCAGCCCAACGATACCGAGAATATTACCCATGGTGCCGTCACGTCGCTTCTCATCGAATATCCGTAACGAATCCAAGAGCACAGCCCGGGCGTTCAGAGATACTTCCTGAAAGTTTGTCAGGTTATAATACCAACTTCCAAGGTTCGAGACAGGGCTTTCTTCGAATTCGTAGTGTCCGGAACCCCATGAAAGGACCTCGACCAGGGTCATCTCAACCAACATTTTCAGACCCTTGCAAGCCGCTTCCTTGTCAACCATGCTATTCTCCAGTAACGTAAGCACCAACGGCTTGCGATTCCGGGGATCTTGCTGCTGTATTGCCAAAGCCCAGGAGAGTTCCGCTTTTGTAATGGCGCCGATATGCACAAGGATCTGTCCTATCCGGACCATACCGTTGAGATAGTTCGCACCAACGATGTCACCCTTCGAGAGCACCAGGGTGCATTCCCCCTTGAAACAACCGATACGGACTGTTCCTGATTTGCGGGTTTCGTGCAGGAATTGGATTATATCGCTGATCGTGATTTGGCTAAGATCACCAATGAGAGGCATCTTATATACCCTTCGCGTGCGCAGGCTTCAACCGGGTTGATTATATCGGTTAATTCCGTTCGATGTACAATAAAAATTAAAGATCGCCTATCTTCCGCTAGTGTCCGTGCGGTCAGTCGTGGGAAGCCACGGCTCTTTACAGGCTAGGTTGTTGGGGTATACTGTAGTCAGAGTGTTCTTCAGTCGGTTCCTCTTCAGGAGGCGGTATGAAAGAGATCAGAGTGCTCCTGCCCGAACTGGGCCTCATCGCGGGTACCCGCGCCGCACTGGGCGGCGGAGCAGCCCTGCTGCTGGCCGAGCGGCTCAATAAGGAACAGCGCAAGGCCGTTGGCTGGACACTGCTGCTGGTGGGCGTTGTCACCACCATTCCGCTGGCCATGCTGGTTTTGTGCAAACGGCGCTGAACGCGTCGGCGGATACCAAAAGGACATCCTCGTGTCCCGTGAGGTTACTCGTGGGAAGTAAATCCGAGCAATTTTGGCTGGTGCCAAGGCGCGGCGACGTAGGTATAGCAGGGTCTCCATCAAGGAGCCACAACAACGGCAGCGGACAAAAGGGCCGGAATTACGAGTACAAACTAACCGCACGGGACACAAAAGGATGCCCGTGAAATACTCTCTGCCTTAAATCAGCCTGTTGTAATCTCCGCTGACATAGGGGAAACCATCGTGGACCACCTCATGGTCGAGATGGCTGATGGTCCCGCATGATGCGCACAGATACTTCTCTCCGTCGGACTGATAGCTGGTCTGCCGGCAATCCCCGCTCCATATCTTGATGTCGCACCGGTTTTTCGGACTCGCAGCTTGGTTCGTTCTCTTGGTTGCCATGGTGTGCACCCCCTTCCATAAGTGCAGTATATCATGGGCGGGCCGCCGGAGGGTCTAAAGTTCACCATTCACCATTCACATTCATTCGCTGTTCAGAGTTCAAACTTCCTTCCATGTGTGTAGTATATGACTGCACCCCTCCCCTGTCTAGACCCAACCCACGCTCTTTAACTCCGACTTGAGCCAGGCATAGACGACAGGCGCCGCCACCATCCCGCCCAGGCCGAAGGCCGCCTCCATGAGCAGCATGGCGCAGAGCAGCTCCCAGGCCCGGGCATGGACCTCGCCTCCCACGATGCGGGCATTGAGGAAGTATTCCAGCTTGTGGACCAGCACCAGGAACACCAGGGAGGCGACCCCCACCCCAGGAGCAACCCCGAGGCTGATGACCACGATGACGCCGTTGGAGACCAGGTTGCCCACCACCGGCAGCATGCCGGCCACAAAGGTGAACAGGATCAGCATCATGGTCATGGGGAGCCGCACCCCGCACAGGGGAAGCACCACGGCAAGGTAGATAGTGGTCAGCGACGTATTGAGCAGGGATATCTTGATCTGGGCGGAGACCACCTTGTTGAACGACTCGGTCAGCACCTTCAGCCGGTCGTGCAGGGCCGCCGCCAGGGGAGGCCAGGACTGGGCGTCGTTGTAGGGGTGAAGGGCGGCCAGCCCCCCAACCACCATGCCCAGGAAGACATGGGCCAGAACCTTGATCCCTTCCATGCCCACGACCGAAAGGTGCCGCACGTTCTCCCGCAGCAGGTCGGCCAGCCTGGTCTGGATATCCTCTACCGTATCGGGCAGTGTGACGACCAGGTCGGCGGGCAGGGAGTGCTTGATACGATCCAGGGTCCCGGCCACGGCCATCAGCAGGGCCGACACCCCCTGGTGGCCGAGCAGAAAGGTCCAGAGCCCGAACCCGGCGCCGAACAGGACGACAACGACGCTGATGGCGACCAGCCCCAGAATCACCTCCCGGCCCATGCCGTCCCGGTTGGCCGGCACCCTGCGGGCCAGGGTCACGGTCGTGACATACACGGCCAACCCGGCGATAACAGCCGTCAGGAGGTGAAAATACAGGACCGCAATGACGGCGAAGAACGCCAGAACGTTGCTCACTTTTTCAGGTTTTTGCATCGCAGTGGCTCCTTATGTTCGGTTTAGTGTCCCGTGTAACATTAATTAGTTTCCATCCGGAAACTCCGGATAAAGATGAAATAAGGCCCATTCGCTACCCGATTGTCAAGCGATGAATGCCGCTAGCCTCCGCGCAAATCAAATTCTTGCACTCCCGCCATATCCTTGTATTCTTATGTATAAAGCAGGTGCAATAAACCCTTGAGCGGAACAGACAACGTCATACGTTCTGCTGGGGCCGGCGCACCGACCCGCAGCAATGGCAGGACATCATCCGCCACCCAACGAGATGACGGCCAAAGCTACGGCCTCACCAAGAAAATCCCTTCCTCTTGGACTACATTTTACTTCCTTAGATGGCGCTAATACTGATATAACTAAATATAATCATGCAGGGATACGGAAATGGCCTATTTTAATGCGCTCTTCATGCAATATACCCGGTTTCTCGATCGTCAGGGGACATTGTTCAACCTCCTGGCCGGGGTTTCCTGTGCCGCGCTCGTCGGTATTTTCGATCATATTGCGCCCGATGAAGTGATCGCCTCATTCCTCTACCTTTTCCCTATCTCCTTTGTGGCTTGGTTTGCCGGCAGAACGCCGGGGGTGCTTATAGCCGTCTCGTGCGCGGCAATCTGGGCATATGACAATCTGAAAAGCAGCAGCCTGCTCATCTTGGCATGGAACGCCTTCTCTGTGGCCGGCATTTTCCTGGTCGTGTCGCTCCTGGTCGCAAAGATCAGGCAGATGCTTGAGATGGAGCGGGAGCTTTCCACCAGGGACCCGTTGACCGGGGTAATGAACATGCGCGCCTTCTCCGAGGTGGTGGAGTACGAGATACTGCGGCACAAACGGCAGTTGGAGACGTTTTCCTTCGCCTTTCTCGATCTGGACAATTTTAAACAGGTCAATGACCGTTACGGGCACTTAAAGGGGGATGAACTGCTCAGGTCCGTTGTCGACTGCCTCGTGGACAACCTGAGGAAGACCGATATCGTAGCCAGGGCTGGCGGGGATGAGTTCATCATCTTTTTTCCGATGACCGGCCAGGATGCCGTCCAGGTGGTCATGGAGAAGGTCCGGGAAAGACTTGCCGGCCTGTCGCTGAAAATCGACTGCCCCACGTCCGTAAGCACGGGGGTCCTCACCTGCACCCATGGGCTTTGTGACCTCGATGAGATCATCTTTGCCGCCGATAAGCTGATGTATGAAGTGAAGGCAACCGGCAAAAACAATGTACGGTTTGCAGAGTATGGGAATGGTGGAGACGCCGTACCTTGATAGCTCCCGACAACCCATTGCCGATCATTCAGGCCTGATGTCATTCCTGGCTTGAAGAGTATGATCGGCCGGTTCAGGCTATGGAGTCCACCTTTTTTTCAAGTGAAGGGGTATATTGGGGAACGGTAAATTAATAATAAATAATGTCAACATATTTGACGGGAAAACGATCTAGTGATATGTTTCTACTTCACACATAAACTCTGAATAGAGTTTGCGATAAAGCCTAACCCTTCGTGAGGAGGGGGCGGAAAGCGACGGATCTTCAACGAAGATGGCCGAGCTGCCGAAAGATACACATCTTTTGTGCAGTTCGGCTTTTTTTTTTCACGTCCGCGCATCATGGTGCGGATACAATCACAGGCCGCGACATCATGGCAACAACCCGGCAGGGTTGTTGCCAAAGTCAGCTATTGGGGACAAATTTTTCGGGCCACGGCCGTTACGGGCAGGAATAACGCCGCCAAAACAACGGTCAAGAGGACCCTGGCATTGGCCACATCCCCCTCGTGCCGGTCCCTGGGCGGCAGTCGGATTCTGCAATAAGGAAATTTTGTACGCGAGGTAAGGTAATTATGGCAAAAAGTTATCAGTCAAAAAAGGTGCGTCAGGAAACAATCAGCGTCTTCGGCAAATCGGTCGGCAAGCGGGCCGGCTTTCAGTGCGAGTGGTGCGGTAGCAAGGAAGATCTGCGTCTTTGGGACTACAAACCGGAGATTGCACCCAACATGGAAACCCTGGCCCTGCTCTGCGGGCGGTGCCATGATCTGGCCAACGGCAGGCATGCCGGAGCGGAGGAGTTGCGCCTCCTTCGCAACGCCCTGTGGAACAACACCCCCTCCGTGGCGGAAGGGGTCGCGCGGGTGCTTGCCCGATGCCCGGAAAACTGGGCGCGGACTGCTATCGGGGACAGCTATATCAACGACAGCGTCAAGGATGAGATACTGCGGCAGACGGGGCACTAGTGGATAGGAGCGTGCCCCACGGAGCGATTTTTCTCGCTGCTCCCCTATGCCGGACGGCACGGTCGGCGGGCCTACGTCGGCTATCTGGCCGCTGGCGGCGGAGAGGCGCGTAGGAGCGAGTTTCATGAAGGGCTGATCATCGGCAGCGCCTCCTTCCGCGAACAGGCGCTCAGGCTGGCCGACCGGCACCCGGATGGGGGTCGCGTGCTGGGCGATATCATCGGCGCCGTGTGCCACCGCTACAACATCACGACGGAGCAATTGAAAGCGCCCGGCAAGGCGTGGCCGTTCAGCGAGGCCAGAGCGCCGCTTGCCTCCCTGCTTGTCCAGGAAACGCCGGGCGTGCGCTTGAGCGAGCTCGGGAGGTTGGTAGGCCGGGACCTCGCCACGCTGGGCAGGGCCGGCCGGCGGATTGGCGAGGACACGCGGCGCCAGCCCCGCATCGCCGCCCTGCGGCACGAAGTGGGAATAGTGTAGGTAGCCTGAGCAGAGAAAGATTCCGTATAAAAATGATGCTATCAGAAGGTATCCGGCCATGTTCCGGGTGCCTTTTTTCGTAATGATTGCCTTGATGCCTGTTTTTCGAGGGTGGTCTTGTGGTGTTCTGTGGTAATTTTATTGATTTTCAGGCAAGATGTTGAATGAGTGGCATATTCATAGAGCCTCTCAGGTCGGGTGCAAACAAAGGGGTATGTATGAAGATTTCCGCGATCAGGGCCTCTCGGAGAATAGGCTATAAATGGTTTGCATTGTTGCTGGCTTGTGTGTTCCTGGCGGTCGCCGGGTGCAGCAGACAAAACTCCACATTGGAGCAACAACTC
This sequence comes from Oryzomonas sp., assembly GCA_050013355.1. Lineage (GTDB taxonomy): Bacteria > Desulfobacterota > Desulfuromonadia > Geobacterales > Pseudopelobacteraceae > Oryzomonas. Next base: position 796 of record JBEKFJ010000080.1, on the reverse strand, counting down.
CAAGGGGAATGGAAGGAAGAAGGGGAGGGCTTTTTCGTCACCTTTTCGGAAAATCATCTCGGGACTGTGGATTTTAAAAACAAAAAACAACCCTTTGCCTGGACTATCCTGGCAGACGGCAGGATTCAGGTAACCGACCCGGCCAAGCAGATATTCTACCTGAAATTTTCGGGCAATAAACTGCGTATCGAGGGCACCAAAAGCGTACTGAGCAGGATAAAATAGGGGGAGCCGATATGAACAACTGCCTGATACTGGTTGACCTTCAGAATGATTATTTTCCCGGCGGCCGCATGGAACTTGAGGGAATCGAAGAAGCTGCAGCAAAAGCGCGGGAGCTTTTGAACGAGTTCAGGAAGGCGAACCTGCCTGTCATCCATATCCAGCACGTTTCCTCCCGCCCGGACGCTACGTTTTTCCTGCCGGATACCGATGGGGTCAAGATAAACCGCGTGGTAACCCCCCAAGAGGATGAAACCGTTATCGTAAAAAACTTTCCCAATAGCTTCCGCGACACTACCCTGTGGGAAACACTGAAAAAAGAAAGAACAGGCAGCCTTGTTATCTGCGGCGCAATGAGCCACATGTGTATCGACGCAACAACCCGCGCCGCTTTCGACTTAGGCTTCAATTGCACCGTTGCCGAAGATGCATGCGCCACAAAAGACCTGACCTTCAAGGGCAGGACCATAAAAGCATCAGATGTGCACTCATCCTTTATGGCGGCATTGTCTGCCCCCTACGCCAAAGTGATTCCAACAAAAGAGATCATTGCAAGCAGGGTATTAGCAGCGCT
>JBEKFJ010000079.1:0-11230 GCA_050013355.1 Oryzomonas sp. | reverse complement strand
CCCGAAGCAAAATCCCGCCGTTCCAGCAGCAGGGTCCGGTATCCCCGGCCGGCGGCATCAACCGCGGTACCAAGACCTGTCGCCCCTCCACCGATGACGATCATGTCCCACACCTGTTGCGGGTCGTCAAGTTGCTGGAGTAGTTCGTGACGCATCATCAGCTTCTTCTCCGGTTTCTGTCGCCTTGAGCCGGCCGCGCAGCCAACCGGGGCGGTTGGTCATGATCGAATCAACCCCCAGGCTTCGATAATGACCGGCATCGCCCGCAGAATCCAGGGTCCAGACATGGACCTCTTTACCGGTGCGGTGCATCTCGGCTACGAACTGCGTGTCAACCATGGGGTGGGCCCTGCTGGAAATGCCATCGGCTCCGCTCTGCTCCAGGATTGCCCGGATCTCCGCACGGGATGGACTCCAGGCACGGGTACGCAGGCTGAAACGGTAATCGACATTCAAGCAGGCCCGGATGCCCGGTAACTGTTCCTTCAAACCGGCGACCAGCCGTTGATCAAAGGATAACAGACGCAGCCTATCGACGGGAACGCCGTCAGCCGCCAGAACCCTTTGCAACGGTTCAATGATCTCCGGCCCGCTTTTCAGCTCGATCATGAACATCTTGCCGGCCGGCAACCCGGTCAGAACCTCTTCAAGGCTCGGGATGCGCTCGCCCTGCCAGCGCGCCCCCTTCCATGCCCCGATGTCGAGCCGACGCAGTTCCTCAAGGGACGATTCCGCCACAGCCAGGTCAACCCCTGCGGTACGTTTGGTGGTGCCGTCATGCAGGCAGACTATCCGGCCATCCCGTGTCAGCCGAAAATCCGCTTCGATGCCGTCGGCCCCTTCCTGCCAAGCCAGGCGGAAGGCTGCCAGGGTGTTTTCAGGGGCCTCCCGCGAGGCCCCCCGGTGGGCAATAAGCAGAGGTTCCGCATGGGTGGCCATGGTCATCACCGTTTGGTCAATGCCCTGCATACATCCTCTCCACATCATCCGCATGGCGCTCCAATACCTGTTGTCTGCGCAGTTTGAAGTTCGCTGTCATCAAGCCATCCTGCACATTCCAGGGTGTACGGCCGGCATGAACCCGCCGGATGCTGGCATAGCCGGGAAAATGTGACAGCCTCGGGGCGATCCGCTCCAGGAGCGCCTGTTCGACACGTTTGCTCTCAAGAACCGCCTCGTGTGCGGCATCGACACCGAGTGTGCCGGCCAGCCTGATCCATTCAGCGCCATTGAGCACCAAAAGCGCGGTCAGATAGGGTCTGCCTTCGCCCACCACCATGACCTGTTCGAAAAGCCGGTCGGCATTGATGGCCATCTCTATCTCGACCGGCGATATCTTCTCACCGTTGGCCAGGACAATGATCTCCTTGATACGGCCCGTGATGATGATATGGCCGCTATCGGTGATACGGGCCTGATCGCCGGTATGGAGCCAACCTTGCCGGTCGATGGCCGCTGCGCTGGCGTCCGGATTACGCCAATACCCGGACATCACATGAGGCCCCCGTACCAGCAGTTCGTTCTGTGCACCTACCGCCACCTCGATCCCGGGCAGGGGCCGGCCGACGGTATCGGGCAGGTTGTCTTCCGGCGTGTTGACGGAGACCACCGGGCTTGTTTCCGTAAGGCCATAGCCCTGGAGCAGTTGGAGACCCAGGGCTATGAAAAAACGGGAAATTTCAGGACCAATTGGCGCACCGCCGCTGACTGCCTGGCGTACCCGGCCGCCCAGGGCTGCCATGACCCGCCTTGCCACAAGCTTGTCCAGCAGGGGCCAGAGCATGAAGAGGGGGGACCAGCCTCCCCGCCCCTGACGGTGCAGGAAGCGGCGCCAGCCGACTTCAATAGTCAGTTCGAACAACCGCCGTTTCCAACGCGGGCCGGCTGCCAACCAGCCGGTAATCTTCTTGTGAACCCGTTCGTATAATCGCGGCACCGAGATGATGATCGTCGGCCGGATCGCGATCAGGTCGTCCGGGAGTTGATCGAGAGAGCGGACATGAGCCACACTGGCCCCGGCCATCATGGGGACATAGTAGCCGGCCGTCCGCTCCAGGGCATGGGACAAGGGCAAAAAGGAGAGGAACAGGTCGCCGGGATAGACCGGTACCCGGCTGATGCCGGCGTAGGCATTGGCAAGGATGTTGGCGTGCGAGAGCATGACCCCCTTGGGATTGCCGGTGGTTCCGGAGGTGTACATGACCGTGGCCAGCGATTCCCGGGGCCACGTCCCCGCATCGTAGCCGGCGGCACTGTCCGGCAGCCAGTCGGCCAGAAGGACAAGGCGGGGATCGCAGTCCTGCGTGCAGGCCGGCGTCTGCGAAACGATCCGCACCAGGCTGTCGAGACGTCCCTGCACCTCGCGGATCCGCTCCCACTGGTCCACCCCTTCGATCAGCAGCAGTCGGGCTTCGGTCTCTTGGATGATGAAGGCAAAATTTTCCGGCCGGTCGTTGACATACAGCGGTACCGTCACAAGGCCGAGTCCCAATGCGGCCAGGTCGAACAGGACCCACTCCAGGCCGTTCCTGAGCATGACCGCCACCCGGTCGCCCGGCTGCAATCCTTCGCCGCGCATCGCCTCCTGCCAGAGGGCCGCCAGGGCTGCCGTCTCGGCCCATGAGGTACATGCGCAACAGAGCCCCTGCTGGTCAAAACGGCGATAGGCGCAGCCGGCCGGGCTGCGCCGGACCCGTTCCCGAAAAAGACCGGCCAGGGTTCCGGCAGCTTCGGCCGTGATGAAGTCGCTCGGGTGATTCATGGTCTTTCACCCCTCCTGCTTGATCAACTCCTGCCAACCCTCGTCGGGAGTAAATCGGGTGCCATGTCTCTGTGACAGTTCACGCAGCCTGGCGTACAGCGCTTCAGGCCCGGCGGTCGCGATGTACCGCATCGGCCCGCCCCGGAAGGGTGCGAAACCGCTCCCGAAGATCACCCCGCCATCCAGCAGTTCGGCATCCTCCACCACCTGCTCGCGCCAACAGGCAACGGCCTCGTTCAGCAGCCTGAGCATGATCCGGTCGCCGATCTCCGCCGGGGGCCGGTTGGTGCCGCCAGCGGTTTTCCTGTCGCGATGCGTGTGATACTCGTAAAAGCCCGAGCCGCTCTTGCGCCCCAGACGGCCTGTCGCAACCAGTTGCTCCAGCCGCGCCGGCACCTCTGTGGCGTAATGCCGGGAAAACACCTTGGCTACCGACAGGCATACATCGAGCCCGACCGCATCGGCCAGGCGGACCGGCCCCATGGGCATGCCGAAATCGGTGGCTGCCAGGTCAATGAGGCTTGGCGTCACCCCCTCTTCGACAAGGGTGACGGCCTCCAGAAGGTAGGGCATCAGGATCCGGTTCACCAGAAATCCGGGCGAACTGCGCACCGGCAGCGGCAGTCGTTTGATTGCCAGCACCAGGGCGGCTGCCCGGGCGAGCGCAGCGGCATCGGAGGTGGCCATGGCCACCACTTCGACCAATTGCATCTTGTCGACAGGGTTGAAGAAGTGCAGACCGACCAGCCGCTCGGGCCGGGACAGGACGCCGGCCAACTCTTCCAGCGGGATGCTTGAGGTGTTGCTGGCAAGGATGGCGTCGGGACGCATGGACGATTCCATCTGCCGGTAGAGTTCCCGCTTGGCATTGGCATCCTCGAAGATCGCCTCGATGACCAGATCGGCCCGCGCCGCCCCATGACCGGCCGGGTCGGGCACCAGCCGGTCCAGAGCCGCTTCCACGGCGCGGCGTTCCTTGAGCAGACGGCTGAACAGGGCCTGGGCCCTTTTCACGACCTGGCCGATACGGTCCGTATCGACATCCTGGATCGTTACCCGCAGCCCCTGCATGGCGCACCAGATGGCTATATCACCACCCATGACGCCACCGCCGACCACATGGACCGACTGGGGCCGGTCGCCGTCAACCTTGCCCTGCGCCTTGAGGCGCTCCTGGAGCTGGAAGACCCGCACCAGATTGCGGGAACTGCTTCCGGTGATCAGACGGGCGACCGATTGCGCCTCGGCCGCATAATTGGCTGTCGCGTCGCGGCCAAAGCCGTGCCACAGGTCGATCAGGGCGTAGGGAGCGGGATAATGACGGGGGTCGGCTTTTCCGGCCGCCCTCCGCCGCAGCAGGTGCGCCACGATGGCGCGGGCCGGCGACAGAGCGGCCAGCCGCTCAGCCAGGGGCAGCCGCCCGGGCCCGGACGGCGCAGCCAGCAGCGCATGGAGCGCATTGTCCAGATGCCGCTCGGGAACGACGTAATCCACCAGGCCGATCTTCAGGGCCTGACGGGCGCTGAGCGTGCGGCCGGTCAGCATCATCCCCAGGGCGGACAGGGGGCCGACCAGCCGGGTGGCGCGCAGGGTACCGCCAAAACCGGGATGAATGCCGAGCAGAATCTCGGGGAAGCCCAGCCTGGTGCCGGGATCGTCGCTGGCAATGCGGTAACGGCATGCCAGAGCCAGTTCCAGGCCACCCCCCAGGCAGAAACCGTGGATCAGGGCAATACTCGGCACGGGCAACGCCTCGATCAGGGCCAGTATCGCCTGACCGCGTTGGACAAGCTGCAGTGCCTCTTCGCCGGTGCGGATGCCGGTAAACTCATTGACGTCGGCACCGGCGATGAAGCCGCTGCGCTTTCCGGAGCGGATGACAACCGCCCGGGCCGTTTGCCCGTCAATTCCCGACAAGAGCTGCTCCAACTCGCCTAGGACCTCCCGGGAGAGGCTGTTGGTGCTGCTGTCGGCGCGGTCGAGGGTCAGGGTTGCGGTCCCGGCCTGATCCTGTTCGAAGCGCCAGTGACAATAGCTGGTGATGTCACTCTTCATGGCCCGCCTCCCCGCTCCGTTCCAGAAGCATGGCGCCTCCCTGGCCGCCGCCGATGCAGAGGGACGCCATGCCGCGCCGCGCCCCGTTGCGTTTCAGGACCTGCAGCAGGTGCAGGACGATACGGGCGCCGCTGGCTCCCACCGGATGACCGGCGGCCACGGCGCCGCCATCCACGTTGAGGTGCTGCGGGTCAATGTCGGCAAAGGCCTGCCCCAGTCCCAACTCCGTCCGGGCGTAGTCGTCGCTCTGCCAGGCTGCCAGGCAGGCCAGCACCTGGGCCGCAAAGGCTTCGTTGAGTTCCCAGAAATCGATGTCCGCGGTCTGCAATCCCTGGCGCAGCAGCAGGGGGGCCATGGCATGCACCGGGCCCAGGCCCATCTGCTCCGGGTCCACACCGGCCCAAGCGCAGTCCACGACCTTCCCCAGCACCGGCAGCCGATGCCGGCGGACCGCGTCCCCACTGGCGAGGATCAGCAGAGCGGCCCCGTCGCTGACCTGGGCGCTGTTGCCGGCGGTTACCAGGCCGACACGGCGGTCGAAGACCGGTTTGAGCTTTGCCAGGCGCTCTACGCTGCTGTCGCGGCGGACACCGTTGTCATGGTCATAGACCCTGCCATCCGGAGCGTAAAGCGGATCGATCTCCGAAAGCCATCCCTGGGCATGGGCATGGGCCAGCCGCCGATGGCTCTCCACGGCATAGGTATCCATCTCCTGGCGGCTGACAGCGAAGCGTTGGGCCAGAACCTCGGCGGTCTGTCCCATGGAGAGGTTGACGACCGGGTCGGTCAGCCCCTGGAGCAGGCTGAACACCAGCCTGAAATGGGCAGGACGTATCCGGGCCAGAATCCGCAGCCGTTCCCGGTTGCCGCGGGCCAGGCGCCATGCGCCGAGCAGCTCCACGCTCCGCGTCGGCAGCAGCACCGGCGCATGGCTCATCGCTTCCGTGCCCCCCGCCAGGACCAGGTCGGCGCGGCCAAAGGCGATTGCCATGGCCGCACTGTCGATGGCCTGCATACCGGAAGCGCAGTTGCGTTGCACCGTCCAGGCGGGGACCTGCTTGCCACATCCGAGCCTGAGCGCCACCACGCGGGCGATATTCGCCTCCTCGGGGCCGGGGATGACGCAGCCGAGGATCACCTCGTCCAGCGCTTGCGGGGCAAAGGGTTGCCGCACCAGGAGTGCCTTGCCGGCCGATACCGCCAGATCCGAAGCCCGGAAGGGCCCCGGCTTGTCCTGGGCCTTGAGAAAGGGGGTGCGGTTTCCGTCTACGACATAGACCGGCCGCCCGCCCGAATATGCCTGATGAGCGTTATTCATGGCCACCTCCCCTGCGCCAGTAGTCGGCGGGGAAATCGTCCACACGGATTACCTCTTGCCGGGCGGCCTGGGCGACGGCGACGATGTCCGCCTCCCCGGCACCGATCACGCCGGCCTGCACGGCTTCCTGCACCATCTGCCCGTCACTGCCGGCCGCAATCCGTTTTCCTTTGACCGCGTCACGGATCTTTTTCTCCACCGCTTCTGCGGCGATCACCTTGGCCAGGGCGTCATCAAGCCTGCCCAGCGGTTCGCCCGGATCAGACGGGGTGTAAATACCGGCCGTCAACCGGTCCCGCACCGCAGAAGGCGCCAGCAGGATGGCGGCCACCCGGTGTCCCAGGCGATCATTGGGGCCGTAATCGGGTATTCCCAGCGGGAAGGCCAAAAGACGCAGCAGCAGTGCGGCAGGACGGTTGGGAAAATTCGCGAGGATACCTTCGAATGCAATCCGGATGGCGTGAAAACTGTAAGCACAGGACCATTCGAGCAAAGGCAGCTCATCGTCCGGACGGCCGTGATCTTCAAACTGCTTGATAACGGCCGACACGAGATAGAGGTTTGCCAGGATGTCGGCCAGGCGGCCGGAGAGTTTTTCTTTCCGTTTGAGCCCGCTGCCGATGATGACCATCGACAGGTCGGCCGCCAGGACAAAGTCGGAACTCAGGCGTGACGTTATCTGCAGCAGGCGCTTAGCAGGCCCGCCGGAGGCGGGCAGGAACCGGCCTCCGCTCAGTCCCAGCCAGAGCGCACGGGCGGCGGTGCTGACGGTAAAGCCGATATGGCCGAAGAAAGCCCTGTCGAAGTCGATCAACCCGGAGGAATGGTCGGGATCGGCGACCGCGCGGATCTCCTTGAGGACATAAGGATGGCAGCGTACGGCGCCCTGACCGAAGATGATCATGCTGCGGGTCAGGATGTTGGCTCCCTCAACCGTAATACCGATCGGGATGGATTGGTAGGCGCGCCCCAGCAGGTTGCGCGGACCGAGGCAGATGCCACTGCCCCCCTGCACGTCCATGGCGTCGTTCACCACCCGGCGCATCCCTTCCGTCGAGCTGTATTTGACGATGGCCGACAGGACCGATGGCTTTTCGCCCCGGTCCACGGCGGCGCAGGTCATGACCCGGGCCGCCTCCATCTGAAAGGTCAGGCCAGCCATGCGGGCCAAAGGTTCCTCAACCCCTTCCAGGTGACCGATAGGCAGCTTGAACTGCCGCCTTATCCGCGCGTACGCCCCGGTGGCTCTGCAGGCCAGTTTGCCGGCACCGGTGCTCAAGGCCGGCAGGGAAACGGAGCGGCCGACGCCGAGGCATTCCATCAACATGCGCCAGCCCTGACCGGATCGTTCAGGGCCGCCGATGATCCAGTCCAGGGGGATGAAGACATCACTGCCCCAGTTGGGACCGTTTTGGAAAGGGATGTCGAGCGGCATGTGACGGGTGCCGATGCTGATGCCGAGGGTAGTGACCGGAATCAGGGCTAGGGTGATGCCGATCTCCGTGCGGCTGCCCAGCAGCAGTTCAGGATCGGAGAGTTTGAAGGCCAGGCCCAGCAACGTTGCCACCGGACCGAGGGTGATGTAGCGCTTTTCCCAGTTGAGCCTGATGCCGACGATCTCCCGGCCTTCGAAGATTCCCCTGCAGACGATGCCCCGGTCGGGGATGGCTGCGGCGTCGCTGCCGGCCTCGGGGCCGGTCAGGGCGAAGCAGGGAATCTCCTCGCCCCGGGCCAGGAGCGGCAGGTAGTGATCCTTCTGGGCCTGTGTGCCGTAATGGAGCAGCAGTTCCGCCGGTCCGAGCGAGTTGGGCACCATCACCGTCACTGCGCCGGTGACGCTGCGGCTGGCGATCTTCATGATCACCTGGGAGTGGGCCAAGACGGAGAAACCGAGGCCACCGTATTCGGTCGGGATAATCATCCCGAAGAAGCGCTGATGTTTGATAAACTGCCATACAGAGGCAGGCAGGTCTTTTTCCTGTTCGACGATGTGCCAGTCGTCCAGCATCCGGCACAACTCTTCAACCGGACCATCCAGGAAGGCCTGTTCCGAAACGGTAAGCCGGGGGGGCGGGAGGGACAGGAGTTTTGGCCAATCGGGATTGCCGCTGAATAATTCGCCGTCCCAGCCGACCGTGCCGGCTTCCAGGGCTTCCCGTTCCGTTTCCGACAACGGTGGCAGTATGCGTTTAAAAAGTTCGAGAAGCGGCCTGGCCAGGATGGTCCGCCGCAAGGGGGGCAGGTTGAGGATGAGTGCAACAAAAACGAACACGGCCCATACCACGAGACTGAAGATGGACCCTCCGGGGTGAGAAACGCTCCACAACAGCACTCCTGCCGCTGCCGTCCATATCCACACACCGGCACGCAAATATGCCAATAACCAACTGATTATCACACCACCTATCAGAGTCATGGCGCCCTCCTGGAAACGGCAGATTGAATAGTCACGGAATCATTCTTACGTGCTGCATTTTCTCCTTCGGCATTATTTATTCTTTTGGATTTAGTTTACCATAAATCGGACTTTTTTCGTCCGGAAAGAGTGTTTCCGGACTTAATACCCGGCTGAGACGGGGAGTGGTGGGTTTGAAAGGGGAGCCCGGACGGGCTCCTCTCTTTGTGCGGCGGGCTGCGGGGTGAAGAGGTCGGATGGAAACTACTTTGTTTCCATCCGGAAACTCCGGATGAGAAACTATTGGTTTCCGATTCGGAAAGGAGGGCTTTTTCGTCCAGGCAAGGAAATCAAGGGATTGCGCGGAGGCGTACATCGGTACGCCACACAAGCAAGCCCGAAGATTGACGCCGCATGGGCGGAAAAGAACCCTTTCCGGATGGAAACTACTTTGTTCCGCCCTGCTGCATCCTCTTCCCGATCTCCTGCACCTCGGGGTTGGCGAGCAGCTTCATGACATTGGGGTTGTTCAGCAGGGCGCCGAAATCTCCGGACTGAGCCGCGCGCAGCACCGCGGGATCATTCAGGAGCGCCTGCATCTGCGGGTCGTTCTGCAGCGCGCGGACGAGTTCCATGGTCCTCCCGTCGTTCTGCATCCGCTCCTTCAACTGCTCCACCCGGGGAGCGATGGAGCCGCCGGCATCGGCGCCCTGCCCTGCAGCCGCCGAGGGAACGTCCCTACTGCTGTTCCCGGTCGGAGCGGTATCCATGCCGAGGGGGGTGGCGCTTTTCCGGTAGGGTGCCGGGATCTCGGCGCGGGTGTCGGAGAAGTGGACGGTCCCCTCCGCGTCGGTCCATTCGTAGGTTTCCGCCTGGGCGACGGACGCCGCCAGCAGCAATACAAGGAGAATCTTTTTCATGGTACCGCCTGAATGGGTATTATTAACCTAAAAACTGTTGTCCACGAAAAACACGAAAGACACAACTGATAAGCATCAATCTTCTGCTGACGATCAAGTCCCCCTTTAACAAAAGGGGGATTTAGGGGGATTTGCCGTTAATCTTTTCAACCAAATCCCCCCTGCCCCCCTTTTTAAAAGGGGGGAATAACTATACGCCCATATAGTGCAGTACCTCAACCACCCCTTACATCCGCAAGCGGGTCCTCCCCCTCCTGCCAGCTTGTCAGGTACTTCTCGAACAGGTGGAAATCCTCCCCCTTGTGCTCGGTGAGGGTGACGTAGATATGCTTTACCGGGATCGCCAGGGCCATGTGCAAGAGTTCCATGAACCCCAGGGTCAGGGCTCTGCGCTGCTCCATGGTCCTGCCCGTCCTGATGTCCGCGTTGACGACGGCGACCCCCTTTTCCGGCTCCGTGACCCGGCCGATGGACAGGTTATAGACGCCGAATTCGCGAATCGAGATGCTGATGTGGTCGGTGCCGGTATCCATGATCTTGGAAAAGAGCTGCCGCACCTGTTCGGCAAAGGCGATCTTCTCCGCGTCGGTCATGGGGCGATTGATTTCAAACTGGAGATGGGGCATGGGGCCTCCTGGGTTTTGGGAGCGGCTTCACGGAGAGACTATCACCGTTTTATTCCTTTTCAAGAGATTACCCTGCTCTGCATTCACCAACTCACCAATCCCACTGCTCTTTTCAGTATCAGCAGGGCATCGTTGATATCAATAACACCATCCGGCGCGGGCTTGCCATCTTTCAGCGGGGCCACGTCCGCCTTAGCCAGAATGTCCGCAGTCGCGTTCTCCAGGCCGACGGCAATCCGCAGCACCATCAAGGCGTCGCTGACGTCTATCTTTCCGTCTCCGTTGGCGTCGCCCTGCACGACGGTAAAGCAGCTTGCCGTAGTGCCGTTGCTGCCGCTGCAGGTCCAACTCCATGGGCCGGTGCCGGTTACAGCACTGGCCGTGCCGGTGGCGCAGAGGTTGGTTGTTGGGGCGATGGCTAGGTATTGGCCGCTGCTGCTGCCGCAGGCGCCGTTTATCCATGCGTAATAGTGCGCCGTGACAGTCATATTCGCCGTTACGTTGGTCACGGTCAGCGGGTTAGACAGAGGGGTGACAAAGCCGCCAAACGTGAAGGTCCAGTTGAAGAAGAAGAAGCCGGTGTCAGGCACGGCGGTTACCGGTGTTGTGCTGCCGCCGTAGGGAACCGTTTGGCTGGTTGTGCCGGTCAGTGTGCCGCTGAGACCTGCATTGAAGGTTACAGTATAGGTTTGGATATTGGCCGAGCAGTTTGCGCTGGTACCACCATTGCTGCCGCTACAGGTCCAATTCCAGGGGCCGGTGCCGGTTATGCTGCCAGCAGTGCCGGTGGCGCAGAGGTTTGTTGAGGGAATGACGGTGAAGGTGCCGCCGTTGCTGGTGCCGCAGACGCCGTTGACTGCGTCTGCGGCGAAATTCGCCGTGATGGCCATATCCATGGTCACGTTGGTCACGGTAAGCGGATTGGCCGTGGTGGCGACAAAGCCGTTCGTGCCGGTCCAGTTGACGAAATGGTAGCCGGCGGAGGGCACGGCGGTTTCCGGGGTAGCGCTGCCGCCGTAGAAAATTGTCTGGCCGGTGGGGCCGGTCAGGGAGCCGTTGGGGCCGGCGGCGAAGGTGATGGTGACGCTGGCGGGTGTGGCAATATCATAGCTTTCATTGATATCGGAGACAATATCCGGTTCACCGGCTATGGGA
>JBEKFJ010000078.1:0-11254 GCA_050013355.1 Oryzomonas sp. | reverse complement strand
TCGGCCAGGGAGCGCAGGAAGAAATCGATGGGGAGGCGAAGGCCGCGGGGCTCCGCCGGGTCGAACAGGTGCAGCACGCCGTGCAGAATGGACATGTCCTTGTTGGGGGGGATCACGTAGACGCAGTTCGGTTTGACCCGCAGCCGGTCCTTGACCTGAAAGACCTCCATCTTGGTGGTCCGCTGGAGCAGTTCGGGCATGATCCCTTTGTGGGTCGGGTCCAGGTGCTGGATGATGACAAAGGCCATGCCGCTGTTTTCGGGCACATGACCCAGGAACTGCTCCAGGGCCTCCAACCCGCCGGCGGAGGCGCCGATGCCGACAATTGGGAAAAGGGATGCTTCGTGTTGTGGCGAGGTCTCAGCCGGGGAAGAAACGGTGGGTTTCCTGCCGCGTTTTGCCGAAATGGGTTGCTTTCTCATGAGTGTAAATATACCAGTTTGTCGTTAAATGTCACTTAGGTAAATTTACAGCACGACACGCGGGAGCAAATTTTATCACGATCTCTTTACAATTCAGGGTGATCGAAGGTTGTCTTTGCCCTTCTCCGAAGAACAGGATGAGCAATAATGAATAGGCAGTTGACTGTGGAACCATTGATGCTTCTATCGAGTCTCCACCCGATAAAACTCAGTCGAGCGCGCGTTGACTTGTTGTTGACATAATCGAATTTGGTGATAGCTTTTTGTTACGACCCGTACAACAGAAAGGCAACTAAATGAAAAAGCTCTTCCCCGGGTTGCTCGTCTTATGTTTTTTGTGTGCGGGCTGCGCAATCCCATTTTTCAGCCAATTGACCAGTTCTTCGTCTTCAGGTTCCGGCGGGCAGACACAAGGGATTCAGGCTACGACAACTGTGCAGTTATCAACAGATAACTACCGGATACTGAAGACGAATGTTGTGGGCACGGATTGGGGGATCAATTTCCTCGGCATTTTTCCCATTGTCTCGCCGGACTATGCAAAAGCGATTGCAAAGCTTTATATCGCAGGAGAGGTTTCCGAAGGGAAACCTCAGGCTATCGTCAATATACTTCAGCAAAATACCTCACCGTTTTTTATCCTCTTCTCTATTCCAAGAATCATGTTTCGTGCGGATGTGGTGGAGTTTACGAAAGTCACCCCCCCACAGCCCCCTTGACCCGCAATTTAGATTTCATCCGTAAACGTCCTTTTTCCGCCATTGCGGCGTCACATCAAGGAGCTTCTTTTTTTACACCCTTATCGGCGGTGCCTCCTTTGAAGACCACTTCCAAGCGTAATGTCAAGGCGTAGTTAGTGGTAATCGTGCCTGTTGCGCTCCTTGGCCAGGATACCTCGGGTTGAATTTCGTAATAAAGCCAGTTTCTCAAGAAGTTTTGACGATATAACGTGAGGATGCGGTAGTTGGTCACCCAATCAGGAATGCTTGTATTTCCATAGACGCCTCCCGTATAGGTTATGGCGTTTTTTGCGGACAGCTCGTGAATGAGGGAGATCTCCGTACCCCACTCGACTCCGCTGATTTCATAGGAAACCGTCTCTGAATTGGCCCAACGCAGGATGGTTTTCTGATTCAACAACCTCTCCAGACTAACCTCGGTCGTTTCCCCCGGCCCCACGGTGTTCTTTGCGAACACGGTCTCGGCAAACCGGACAAGCGATACATCGCTGAATTTGTAAATGTATTGAAAACGGCTGCGTAGAAAGGCTTCAATCGGGAGAACGAAACGAACCCCGGCCCCGAGGAATAAGTTCATCGTGGGGGTGCTGATCAGTCCATAGCGAAGCTCGGTGTTGACTATATGGGTAGTGGTTTGGGAGGTCCTGTCGAGACCCGGATTGCCGGGGTCCTCCGGGAGACTTTGGGCGAACGGTTGCGGTTGGTCCTCTCCTGTTATGGATAGATGCAAACGATCGCTGATCCTGGGGAAGGTAAAATTAGCCCATGCTGCAGTTCCGAGACTTACACGCCCTCCTTGCTCAATGCGTACGGAATTCCGCCAGCGAAGCTCGTACACGGTTTCCTGCTGTTTTTCGGGTTTTACACTGCCAAAAAAATTATCTATGCGGATAGCCTGGTTAAGAATACCAAGTTCTAACCGTTTGTGAATTTCATCCATCGTATTTTCATTAGTGTTCGGCTTATCGCTAATGGAGGTATCTCCTGGAGGCGCAGGTGTTTGGTCCGACGTTGTCGCAGGCGCAGGCTCAGATGCCGATTTGTCCTCGGAATACGTTTTCTCGATCCCGGCCAGTGACAACGCAGTTACCAGCGGAAAAACAATACTGACCCAGTAAATTTTCATGTTCGTTCAGGTGTTCATCAGAGATGCTTTCATTTAGAACAGTGATTTGTTTTGCTGCGAATAAAGTATTCTAACACTCGCTTACCGTGAGTCAACTAAAGCGTAATGGTAGCTGTCGAAGTGTCGCCATTATTGTGATAGAATGAAGTGTAGTCGCAGAGGATCGTTCTGCGTAAGGTGAAAGGAGCGTACCATGATAGAATACGCAAAGAATAGGTATAGATTCTGGCTGCGGGCTTTAGCCGGTGCCTTCATGGCAACGGCGCTGTCCGGTGCCTTTACCACTGCGTCTGCCACGGATAAAACGGAGGCCCGGTCAATAATCGAAAAATCAAAAGCCACCATCACCGACCTGGCGGGTCAAGAAGCGTTTTCGTGGCTGCACGGCTATCTCAAGACAGCCAAAGGGGTGCTGATATTCCCGCAGGTTCTCAAAGCGGGCTTTTTCCTTGGGGGATCGGGGGGCACCGGTGTCCTGATGGTGCGTAACGCGGCGACCGGAACATGGGGCGAGCCTGCCTTCTACACGGTCGGGTCGGTAACGTTCGGCCTGCAGATCGGCGGAGAGGCGGCGGAAGTGGTCATGCTGGCGATGAATCAGAAGGCCTTGGATTCGCTCCTCTCGTCAACGGTTAAGCTGGGGGGCGATGCCTCGGTCGCCGTCGGCCCGGTCGGCGGCGGAGCCAAGGGGTCGGTGACGGTCCCAGCGGTGACGGCCGATTTCGTTTCCTTTACCAGGGCAAAGGGTCTCTATGCCGGGCTCAACCTGGAGGGATCGGTACTGGCGGTGAGGGATGGCCTTAACAGCGCCTACTATGGCAGGAAAATCACTCCAAAGGAGATCATTGTCCTGAAAGATGCCGAAAATCCGGGAGCAAACGAACTCCGGTCGGCCCTCATGAAGGCCTCGGGCATGTAACGGATCGAACCGAGATTGAGAAAAAAGATCCGAGCCCTGCCACACCTCAAAGCCCCGGCCCCTGGTGCGTCGGGGCTTTTTATACCGATTCCAAATCAAGGCGCTATCTACGTTGGCTCGTCTTCGGCTCCTCAACGTACTCCTCTGTACGCCTTCGTCGCCTCAATCCTCGCCGCCTTGATTTCATCCTTGATTTGGAATCGGTATTACTCATAGGTTGCTTCAGGAACCTCGCGCGGCAAGCCGGATGGTGTGCTGCCGCCCCCCCTGTTCCTTGCCGCGTGCCGGCACCCGAACCTCGTTGACATCGAAACCCGCCAGGCGCAACCGCTCGGTAAATGCCCGGTCAGGACCGGCCGACCAGACGGCCAGCACCCCTGCCGGCCGCAGGGCGGCAAAGGCAGCTTCCAGGCCGGCCCGGCCGTAAAGCCAGGCGTTGCCCCTGCGGGTCATGGCCTCGGGGCCGTTGTCCACGTCCAGCAGGATGGCGTCGTAGGCCTGTTGTTCCGAGCGCAGGACGAGGGCCACATCCTTCTCCTGAACCGTGACCCGGCCGTCCTCTAGAGGATATCCGGCCAGGTCCGCGAGCGGCCCCCGGTTCCACTCCACCACTGACGGAACCAGTTCGGCCACAACCACCCGGCCGTCTGCGCCGAGCCGGTGCAGCGCCGCTGCGGTGGTGTACCCCATACCCATCCCGCCGATCAGAACCCTGGGAGAGGGGCGGTCGGCGATACGGGCGCAGGCCAGATCGGCCAGCGCCTCTTCCGAGCCGTGAACCCGGCTGTTCATGAGTTCGTTCCCGTCGACCTGGATCGAATACTCCCTGCCGCGCCTATAGAGGCGCAGTTCGCTTCCCCCCGGCGCCTGTGCGCTGTCGATGTGTTCCCACGGTATCATGATCGCCTCGCAGGCGCCACCATACCACACTGAGGGCTATGTGAGAATATTTGAAAGAACTCTGTGATTTTCACTGTGTCTCTGCGTCTCTGTGGCAGAAGTGCCGTTTTTAGTAACAAAGGCCGGGAACATGTCCGTCCCCGGCCTTTGTTTTTTCAAAACCATCGTCGAAACCTTGTGCGGTCGTATCGTCAGATCGGGTAAATGCCGCTGTTCAAGAGTGCCTCGGCCTGCTCCAAATCCTCCTCTGCCACCGAAATCTCCGTCATGGAGGGGCTCTTTCCCACCTCCCTGATGGAATAGCCGATGCCGCCATGCTTCAGAAGATTCTCGATCCAGATCCGGTTATGCGTATCGGTTGTATCGTAAAACCGTGCCATCGACAACACCTCCCCTCACGGCACGACAACATTCAACCCTTTTACCACGCCACGGGATGTTTCCCGAACCCACAATCGTCACGCGGGCCGGTCACAACCTGACCGGTTCGCATACGTTGGCCTGGTCGTGCGATTTTGCGCCGCATCTGGAACAATAAAATTCAGCCTCACTGGTTAGTTTGTTAAGCTGGCTCGGATCTGTAATTGCGCATACCTTTGCTTGTGTTTGCGACATGATGTGAACCCCCTTTCATGAGGGAATGATCTTTGTTCTTCATGGTAATATAATAATACTTTCGCAGAAAAATGAACAGAAGGCGTTTTCCGGAAATGGGGCAAGGGAGGCGGGGTTGTACCATTGGGCTATTACCGGGGGGCAAGGGACGCAGGGCGCTTTGTCCTTCTCAGGCGGTTGTTCAGGGCCTGGCGGGTGATGCCCAGCAATTGGGCGGCAATCCCCTGGTTGCCGTTGGCAATGTTCAGCGCCTTGCTGATCAGAACCGCTTCCGCATGCCTGATGGTGGGGAAGGTGGAGAAGAAAACACTGTTGAAATCGACCGCATCATTGCCATCTATCTGCTCTTTCAAAGGTTGGCTTGCGCCCTTTTCCCGTTCGATGATCTGCTTGAAAAGCATGGCGGAGAGCCTGGTTGTCGTGGCCCTGCTGACAAAGTCATACACCATGGATTGCAGTTCGCGCACATTTCCGGGGAAATCGTAGGTCTTGAGAAGATTGATCAATTCCTTGCGGTACGAAAGACGGCCCTTGCCCATTGCATTGGCCGCTTCCTGTATGAAGTGCTCCAGGAGGAGGGGTAGGTCGTCCTGGCGGTTGCGCAGCGGCGGGATGGCGATCTGATGCGTGCAGAGGCGGTAATAGAGGTCTTTGCGGAATTTGCCCTCGTTCACGCGCTGCCGCAGGTTCCGGTTTGTGGCTACCACGAGGCGGGCATGGCTTTTGACCGCATTGTCCGAGCCGAGGGGATAATATTCGTTTTCCTGGAGCAGTCTGAGCAGCTTGATCTGGGAATATTCATTCAGATCCCCGATCTCATCGAGAAAGATGGTGCCGTTGGCTGCTTTCATGATCAACCCGTCACGGTCGCTGTGTGCGCCGGTGTAGGCGCCTTTGCAGTGGCCGAACAGGGTGTCGGAAAACATCAGATCATCCAGCCCGGCTATGTTGATGCAGACAAAACCGCCCCTCAATCCGCTCATGGTATGAACCGCCTTGGCCACAAGCTCTTTTCCCACCCCGGTTTCGCCGGTTATCAGCACCGGTTGCCGGGATTTGGACACGACCTCGGCGTAGCGCAACAGGGCGAACATCTCCTTGTTCTGGGTGATGATGGCGGCGGTGTGCGGAAGGAGGGGGCGGCTAACCGCATCTGCCGACTTGTCGAGCAGCATGATGTCTTCGTTGAGCGACCGCAACTCCAGGGCCCGCTTGATGCTGGCAGTGAAACGGTTGACCGTGAGCGGCTTTGTCAGATAATCGACGGCGCCGGTTTTCATGCATTCAATGGCCTGGTCGATCTGGCTTTCCCCGGAGACGATGATGACCGGGATATACGGCTTCTCCCGTGAGAACACCTCCAGTAGATACCTGCCATTCAACTTCGGCATCGACAGGTCCATGACGATCACGGACGTCTCTTCCTTCTCGAAATACTCCAAGGCCTTCTGGCTGTCGTCAAAGGCCACCACACTGGTGAAACCGTCATGGCGGAGAAGCAATTTCAATAATGACAGGGCTTCCGTATCGTCATCCACGAGCATGATGGGATAGGCGCTGAAATCATCGGGGCACATGGCATTCTCCTGGGCGAGCCGGTCACCGCACATGGTTCAAGCAGGCCAATTTATGGCTAGTGTCCTGTACGGTTAGTCGTGGGAAGTAATTCCTTTGCTATTTTGGCTGATGCCAAGGCACGGCGACGTAGGTGTAGCACGGTCTACATCAAGGAGCCGCAACGACGGCAGCGGTCAAAAGAGCTGGAATTACGAGTACGAACTAACCGCACAGGACACTAGTTACGATGAATACGTTTGTAAACGCTGATTAAACAATAACCAAGTTTTTTGCAAAATCAAGCGGGCGCATGTATCGAGGCGGCCGGGATTGGGGAAGGCCCATCATGTTGCGGCACCCTCGGTGGATATCTCTCTACACGGCAACGTTGGTTGCACCATGCAACAAACCGATTCTGCCCGCTCAAAGCAATATTTTCCCGTGCATCGGCCGCTTCAGGACACTTCCCAGGAAACGTTCTTTGCAGGTTATGAGTGAGATATACATGGATATTAAATTTATAACAGTTTGAAATATAATGTTAAATTTTCAAAAGCGCTGTTGGCCTTGTTCATGCTTGCGTTACAATATCTATCCCAAAGGAGGAGAATCTTTATGGACGCATCAGTAAAAGAAGCCTTTCATACAGCGATCCTCATCGAGAAACAAAGTTACGACCTCTACCGGAACATGGCCATGGTTGTCAACGACGGCGGGACAAGGAAGGTCTTCGAGCTTTTGGCCGATGAAGAGGCCGACCATCTTGATGCCTTTATAAAGGGGTATCCGGGTAATGGCTTTGACTTGTTGAGGCTGCTCGACCGCCCTTACGATTTTGAACCGCCCGATTATAGCGCCATCGACCTGTCCGCAGAACTTAACGTCAATGAAAAGGATGCCCTTGAGCTCTCGTTGCGCGAGGAACTCTCCTGCATCGATCATTACTCCGCTATCACGACTTCCCTCAGAGAACCTAAACTTTGCAAAATATTCCAGCAGGCTCTCGATCAAACCCGCAAACATTTTGCCATCGTCAATGCGGAATACATGCGCATCATAGGGGTGGCTTACCGGGATGTGTCGGCGCGGGAATAACCTGCCAGACCGCTCTTCAAGGTTTTACATCGGAAGGATTCTTCACGTTGTATCGGAATGATCCGGCAATAGGCGCCTGAACGGCTTATCAGCGTCGCAACGGGAGCCGTTGAAGCGACGGATTATCTGAAGGTGCGAAATTCCATCTCTCTCTTTATGAGGACGAGACCGTCAGACGCACCGAACATGGTGTTCATGTAATGCCCGCATGTTCCCCCTCAGCACTTTCTGCCTATTATTTAATCAATCCCTATCGCAATAGCTGCCTGTAAGGGCCGCACTCATGGCCGGCAATCTCGTGTTTCCCCGGATTCCCGGCTCTCAAGGTATTCTGGCAAGCATTATGCTTGAAGAACCTGATCAAACGACAACCCGTGCATCAATAAGGAACCAGATGGATACAACCGCAAACGATTCATTGCTCAATGCGACCCTCAACGACATCTTCACCAGCCACCCGGAAACCCTGCCGGTGTTCGTCAATGCAGGATTGGAGATGGTTGCGGATGAAGGGCTTCGCGCCTCATTCGGGACGGTGGTGACGCTCCGCACCCTCCTCAAGGCCCGGGATATCAATAGCGATCTGTTCTGCCGGCGCATGGACGATGCTATTGCCGAGGCCACCCGGACGGCGCGGAAACAGGCGGCGCCGGAGGCGGCGGGAAGACCCCTCAACCTGTTCGCCCTGCTTCCCTGTCCGCTCAAGGTGCCCCTGGAGGAGGCATTCGAGGCATACCTGGATGCCCTTCCCCCGGACAAGCGCTCCTCCTTCACCTATTGCCTTGAGGGAAACGCCAACCACGACGTGGATTACTACGCCCTGGTGGATCATTTCGAGTCCATCGACGACATGCCGGACATCATCGTCACCCCAGGCTTCAACAGCTTTTTCCACCGCCCGTTCGTGGAGCGCTTCATCGAGCCGGGCCTGTTCACCAGCGTTTCCACCTTTAGCGGTGACCGCCACCTTGCACGGCTGGGGATGATCGACCCCCAGGGGCGGTACACCATGCTGGCCATGAACCTGTTGGTGATGGTGGCCGACCACGTCCGCCTCGGCAACCGGCCGGCCCCCGAGACCTGGAAGGACCTCCTGGAGCCGGCGTACCGCAAGAGCGTCGCCATCCGCGGCAACCACGACGGTTCCTTCTGCGAGACCCTGCTGCTGTCGATCCACAAGGATCACGGCGAAAGCGGCGTGTCCCGGTTGGGGGAGAACGTCCGGTACGGCTGGCACCCCTCCCAGATGGTCAAGGCCGCTACCGGCGGCGGTGCAGATGCCCCGGCCGTCAGCGTCATGCCGTACTTCTTTGCCCGGCACCTGCGGGACCGGGAGGGGATCAGCATCGTCTGGCCCAAGGACGGCGCCCTGGTCAGCCCGGTGACCATGCTGGTAAAAACAGGAAAACGTGCGGAGTTGCAACCGCTGATCGATTTCCTGGCCGGAGCCCAAGTGGCCGGCATCTGCGCCGACGCCAGCTTTCCGGCCCTCCATCCCGGCGTGGACAACCGCTTGCCGGACGATGCCGCCTTCAAGTGGATCGGCTGGGAGTACGTGAAAAAGAACGACATCAAGTCCATGCTGGTGGAGATCAACGCGACCTTTCTGCGGGCGTTCAAGGGTGGCGGGGCATGAGGCTGATCACCGTGGCCGGGCCGCCGTCGTCGGGCAAGACCTCCGTGATCATCAAGGCGGCCGAGGCACTGCAGGGGGAGGGGGTCAAGGTCGGCGTCATCAAGTTCGACTGTCTCTCCACCGGCGACCAGGCCCTGTACGAACGCCGGGGGATAGCGGCAAAGACCGGCTTGTCCGGCAACCTCTGCCCGGACCACTTCTTTGTCAGCAATATCCAGGAGTGCCTGCAATGGGGTGAGCAGAACGGTTTCGACCTGCTGGTCTCCGAGAGCGCAGGGTTGTGTAACCGTTGCGCGCCCCACATCAGGGACGTGTGCGCGGTCTGCGTGATCGACAACCTGAGCGGGGTGGAGACGCCGCGCAAGATTGGGCCGATGCTCAAGATGGCGGATATCGTGGTGATCACCAAGGGGGACATCGTCTCCCAGGCCGAGCGGGAGGTGTTTGCCTACCGGGTGCGGCAGGTCAATCCGGGCGCCGTCATCATCAACATCAACGGCCTGACCGGCCAGGGGGGGTACGAGTTGGGGCGCCTCCTCTCCGCCGCCCAGGAGACAGTCTCCCTGACCGGCAGGTTGCTGCGCTTTTCCATGCCGGCTGCGCTCTGCTCCTATTGCCTCGGCCAGCGCCGGATCGGCAGCGATTACCAGATGGGCAACGTCAGGAAGATGGATTTCACATGACGACAGATCACAATATCTCACCCTACAGCGCAATGCCGTGTGGGGAACTGTTGTGCAAGCATCCTTACGCGGAGGACTTCTTCACCTCCCTGGGACTGGCGCTGCCCCCTGCGGGGGAGTCGGTCGGCGCCTATTTCGGGCGCCTCACCCCCGAGATCCTGGAGGATCTGGGGATTGAACGCCGAGAACTGGGGGAGCGGTTCAGCGCCTTTATGGCCCTCCTTGTCTCGCTCGGGGAAAAACGGACCGGTCCGGCCATCGACTCCATCACCATCCAGGGGGGCGTGGACAAGAGCGGCGCTGCCGAGGCGTTCGTGCTGACCATTGTGCCGGGCGAGGTGGTTTCCATCGTCGGTCCGACCGGCTCCGGCAAGAGCCGTTTCCTGGCCGACATCGAATGGATGGCCCAAGGGGACACGCCCACCCGGCGCAGGGTACTGATCAACGGCAGCGTGCCCGACCCGGCCCGCCGTTTCTCCCTGGAACACAAACTGGTGGCTCAACTCTCCCAGAACATGAACTTCGTCATGGACCTGAGTGTGGAGGAGTTCATTGCCATGCACGCCGAGAGCCGCATGGTGAGCGACGTGGCCGGGATCACGCGCACCATCATCGAAAAGGCCAACGAACTGGCCGGGGAAGGGTTTTCTCCCCAGACCCCGGTCACGGCCCTGTCCGGGGGCCAGTCCCGGGCCCTGATGATCGCCGACACCTCCTGCCTTAGCACCTCGCCCATCGTGCTTATCGACGAGATCGAAAACGCCGGCATCGACCGGAAGAAGGCGGTGAGTACCCTGGTTGACGAGCACAAGATCGTGCTGATGGCCACCCACGACCCGATCCTGGCCCTGATGGGGGACCGGCGGTTGGTGTTCAGGAACGGCGGTGTACGGGCGATCATCGCCACTACCCCCGCAGAGCGGGCTGCTATGGCGGCCTTCGAGGAGATGGACGCCCGGCTGACGGCTGTCCGCAATGCACTGCGCAATGGGGAGCAGATCGATAACTTCTAACTAGGTTGTTGAAAATCTACTGCGGGGCTGGTCTGCGGCGTTGCCGCTCACTCGAAAGCTCAACGTACCGAGGGGTACGCCTCGCTTCCTCGTTCGCTTGCGCCTTGCATTCCAGACTCCTCATGACGATTTTCAACAACCTGCTCATGGCAGTCCTGATGTTTGCTGCTCTGCAGGGCGCACCATCTGCCCGTTAATTAATCATACGCTGGGGGTGCCGCGCTACGGCAGTTGACGCAGAATAGGTGTGAGCAGGCTGTTTGATGGCCTTGAGCCGTTTTCTATCCTGTTGGCACGCATTGTGTAACACTTATCCGCATGACATGCCAGACCATGTCACAAACATTTACACAACCTGATTCCATGCAATCGGCGCCAACGCCCCGCTCTCGCAGATGAGACGCGGGGCGTTTTGTTTTTTATGCGAAGGATCAGATCTGGAGAATAATGACAATAACCGTTGTGGGAACTGAATGGAGCATACAGCTCAAAAGACCGGGGACATGGTAATGAGTGCTACAATCGTGGGGCGCCTTGATGTGCTACCT
>JBEKFJ010000077.1:0-16148 GCA_050013355.1 Oryzomonas sp. | reverse complement strand
ATAAACGACAGGTTACACTTTTGCAAAAAGCTGTGACATACACGGCAGATTCCATGCATATCCCGGTGCATCCGGCAAAGATGGTCTTTATCGTGCGAGGCTTCTTTTGCGCCACATATAGGGCAACGATCATTATCCGTGGTCATTCGGTGCACTCCTTTGTCATATCCTTCGGCCTAAGCCGTTGCCCGCATTTTGGGCACACCAGCCAATCGCCGATGAACACACGCTGGCCAACAGGGAGGTGATCGCATTCCGGATCTGCGAAGAGGTCAAGGTTCATTTCGGGAACTCCCGCCATTCGCGGCCGTCGAGGATGTGTCCGGCTTTTTTCCTGCCCACCCGCACCGTGCATAGATCCGCATCAATACTATCCTGGAAGTCGCACCACATCGGATACCCGACATCCCGGTAGCCGACTTTCCCCCAGTGACCATCTTCATCCCACTCCATATGGAGGAACTTGCTAATCTCCGGGTCATCGTCAACATCGGGTGATGCTCCGTCATACGGGGCCCACTCGCCCCACCCCTTGAAGAAAAACGGTATGTTTGCCGCCTGGCAATTATCGCGCAGGCCGCGCACCCAGTCGGGATGCGTGGGTTGCGCATCAGTGCCGTTCTGGCCGCCGGCGATGACCCAGTCGAGGCGGTCGAGGGTCTGGCCGGTCGCGTTGCAGGCTGGGCATGGGGTTTGGTCGTTGTCGTCATAGCTTCCTTTCCCATGGCAGTGTATGCAGTCGAAGCGGA
Organism: Oryzomonas sp.; assembly: GCA_050013355.1. Lineage (GTDB taxonomy): Bacteria > Desulfobacterota > Desulfuromonadia > Geobacterales > Pseudopelobacteraceae > Oryzomonas. The sequence goes on along the minus strand of JBEKFJ010000077.1, from coordinate 15,399 downwards.
ACGGCCCGAGAAGGGGTTCGAAGCTGATGAAGCGGTGGAGGGTGCAGGTATAGTAGAGGTCCCACCAGCGCCGGATATCCTCCTGCTTGGTGATGGTGACGCCGAGCCAGACGTTGGGAAGTTCCGTTAGGTTTGCGAGATGAAAACTGCCTGAATTGGCCCAGGCCGACATCATTGTTTCCATGCGTGCAGAGTTCTTGGTAAGTATGCAGAAGGTGTGTTGTGAAGCATGGCCCATCTCAGCGAAAACCTTTACGATAAAATTGAAGGGGATCGCCGGGTCGAAGAGATCGCCCATGCTATTGACGAAGATCCGTGCAGGTTTAGCACTACGTAGCATGGGATTTCCCAACTCACTGGGGTGGCAGGCAGGAACAAAGCCGTTCTTGTACTTTGCCTGTCCCATCTTCTGCAGCCGGGCCGCCATCCTCTCAGCATAGCAGTAGGAGCACCCCATGGTGCAGCCGGTGGTGGGGTTCCAAGTTTTGTCGGTCCAGTCGATCTTTGATTTGCTCATGCTGATATCTCCTTAATTCACCAGGTAACGCAGTAATTCAACCCGGCGGCGCATAGCCAGTAGCCGTAATGCCGCCAGTCGGCATAATCGGCCTGGGCGTAGACATCTGCGGCCGCCAGACTGAGAACGATCATGACGGTGGGCAGCGCGCGAGGACTGATCATCACCCCTTGTCCTTGTATTCAGGCTTCAGCGTGTAGACGCCGGGACCGTCCTTGATCAGCTTGGCGGTTGCGGCCTTGGGGTTGGTGGCGGCCAGGGAGTCCACGAACTCCTCGGCGGTGAATCCCACAGGGACGCTGTATTCGCGTCCCTCGAACTTGACGGTTATGTCGGTCTTCGGGCTCATCTGCTTTTCTCCTTAAAAGCGTGAATGGTGAATAGTGAATGGATCAAAACGCGCTCATCTCTTCCGAGTCTCCTTGTTCGGCCAGGTTGGCCGCCGGTTTCGCCTTGGCGGATTCGCCGGCAGCAACAGGCCGCGCGGTGCGGTTCGCCTCCAGGCATTCCTTCTCGATCGCGGCCACGAGGCGACCGCGATCGTCGAACGATAGACAATCGGAGCCGACCTTTTCCGTGGTGAACTCCTCACCCACGGATACGGTGCGGGTGATCTGCTCGGGTAGCCGGACCATGCCGGCGGTCATCTGGGCCGGATCGACCTGGAAGTGATAGGCGATCTGTACGCGTTTAGCTGACATGCTGTTCTCCTTTGGTAATGGATTGACGTGACAGGTATTCTTTCGTGATGAACTCAGGAGACATGCGTCCACGTGAAACATCGAAATATATTGCCGGCGTGACGAGTTCGCCTTTGACGAGCAGCTGGTGGAGGATCGAAAGCCCGGCAGCCGCGGCCCACTCGTTGGCGAAGACCCCCTGTTCGGCAAAGGGTGTATCGGCGCAGCCGGCCGTCTTTTTCTTCGAGCTCCGCAGTTTGGCCATGCCGGCGACCAGGTATGGGCTCGGGAGAACACCGCAGTTAGGGCGTTTTTCCCAGAAGAGACTGTCATCCCGGAGGGGTTTCCTGTCCTCGGTGGTGCCGTAGATCGCCTGCCCGGTCTCCACGCCATTGCCAAGGTCGAGCCACGGACCGCATCCCTTGAGCGGCTTGCGCTCCGCAACCGAATCAACACAGCTGACCACCAGGCGGCTCATGTCCGGAGCGGTCTTCGATTTTCCGGCAATGAAGTGCGCGGAGGAAACTGTCCGGTAGCCGTTTGAGGCATAGCCGAGATACTCTTGCCCGCGTCCGGTCACCGCGGCGAAAGCAACGCCGTATTGCTGGTTGAGCCTGGAGGCGAGCGCCTCGGCTTTGCCCTGTCCGATCTCCCATGGCTGGAAATTCTGCCGGGCGCAGTTTTTTTCCTCCACGGTGTCTGGATCCACGAGAAGCACCTCGACCTGGAGGCGGTACCCGGCGCACATCTTGGCCAAGCCCTGGGCAAGGTAGCTGCCTGTGCCGCCAACCCCCATGACGATGATCCTCCGGAACTGCGGCGCGATGTGGCTCTTCCTGTTTTGCGACGTCATTTGAGGCCTCCCAAGATATCTTTGCCGGAGCCGATCTTGTTCAAGGACGCGAGCGGGCATTTGCCTCGGTATTTCTTGATGTATTCAAAGAAGGGTATCTTTTCCCGGCCGACGATATGGTTGTGGTGGTTGAACGGGGTGTCGAAGATGGTCTTTTCGATGGCCTCGCGCACGTCATGGGTCACGGCTAGTTCGGTGCTCCCCAGGCACATATGGGCACCGTTCAGGTTCGGCAGGGGCAGTTCGTAGAGGACGGTATCCGGGGAAAGGCCCTTGCCGGCCATGCCCCATATTTCGATGGCGTCGATCTTGCGGCGGCTCTGATCGACCCGGGCCTTGACGGCTAGCGGCGGCAAGGTGAGCTTGTGGCTGTCCAGCTTCTTGGCCTTGCGGTAAAGGATCGTGCGCACTCCGCCCGACAGGGTCAGCAGATAGGTGTCGCTCATGCCGTCCGTCTGCATCCAGACCAAGCCAGGAAATGGCCTGAACGTGATCTTCGAGCGCACGAACCCCATCAACTGTTCCGGAGAGACGATGAACCGTTTCTCGCAGCCAGAGGTGAAGTCGGAGAGCAGTATCTCCTCCTCGAAGAGGGCGATGCCGTAGAGTTGTTTTTGCATGCCTTCAGTCATAAACCATTTCCTTTCATGCTGTAGGGGCGACGCCAACGGCTCGCCCGCATTTACCGTATTGGACATCGGGTGAGCCGTTGGCGTCGCCCCTAAAACCATCCTTTTTGAAGACATTGGCCAGGGTCTTCGGTTTCCGGGGCTGCCACTTGACCGGGCGCTTGCCGTTCTGCAGGCGCCAGCAGTTGCAGATCTCGTGGATGAAGGTTTCCCGTTCGCCGTTTTCGTTGAAAGCGAAGTCATAGGGAAACGGGATATCGCCGAGCATCGTGTCGTAGGCGATGGTGTATGCGATGCTGAACTCGATGTCGTCGGCGCCGGCGATGATGATGCTGTTATCTTCGCCGGAGTTGCCGCTGATCACCATGTAATCCACCGCCATCTGTTTCGGAAATCGTTCCTTCACCGGGCCGAAATATACCTCGTACCACTGGTACAGGTTGAGCAGGTCAACGGATTTCTCGCCGGGATACTCGGCGTAGGCCTCGATCAGCCGGTCCAGACCGAGTTCCGCTATCAGGGCCCAGTCCTTGGGCGGCAGTTCCACGGCATTTTCGTAACCGGTCAACAGCGACTGGACGGCATTGGGACCGGATAGGAATGCCTCGACAACCTCGGCGCCTTCATCGTCATAGGTGAAGCACGGAAGCATGATCTGGAGCGCCGGCAACTCATGCGTCGCGTAATCGTTCAACACCATGTCCAGTGACTCGGCCAAAGGCCAATAATTCACAATCAAGGCGTTGAGCGGTTCGACAAACGCCATGAGCCCTTTATCGTCGAACGCGTGTTCCAACAGAGCGGGTGCGGCGATACCGCGGCCCTTGTAGAACTCCCAGACGCCCTTTATAGAGGCGAACAGGGCCGGGCTGATGGATTTGGGAGAGGCGGCGATCCTGGCCGGGACCGGCAGCGGACTGCGGCTGGTCCGCACCTGAGGCGTCAATACCGGCCGGTTCAAGGAGGAAAAGATATTGCGCGTGTCCTTGTCATCGTCTCGCGTGACGCCGGGGAACATCTCCTCCCAGGGGCGCGGCAGATCGGCAATGGTTCCGAGCGGCTTGAAGTTGAACGAATCCGGGACCATTCGCAACTCTCCGGAGCCGAGAGCGACGCTGATCCGCTCTAAGAGCATCCCAAAGGCCATGGCCTACGCCTTCCTCGTGCCGAGCACTTCGGCCGGCACAAGCCCCTTTAGTTCGGCACCGCTCTTGAGACAGATGTCCATGAGATCCTGTTTCTTGAGGCTGCGGAGCGCTTTGCCTTTGTGGCGGCTCTTGCGGTATTCTACGGCCTTTTCATCGCGCCAGATCTCGACGCCGCGCTCTTCGCCAACACTGACAAGCTCGCCGCAGGTGAGGGAGTCGAGATATTCCCTGGTCAGGGACCAGTCCCTGGCCAGATCGATGCCGAAACTTTCCGCGACCTGGAGACGGACGGCCGGAGTCATCGGGTGCAATCTCGAAGATCTTCTGCGCGAGATCGGGCGGTTTGATGGTGTCGGAGAAGCCGAGGGCCGCGATGCGGTTTTTCTTGGCGGCCGGAGAGGCCAGGATCAGGGCCAGCAGCACCAGGCGCAGGGAGTTGGGGCTGTCAACCGGCGCGTAGTCGATCCGGGAGGGAAGCTCGGTTCGCAGAAACGCCTCGCGGAATTTCTCGCCCCTGGGGGCGTTGAAGACGGGGCCGATTGTTTCCGGCACCGCGGACTTGGTAGCCTTTGTGGACGAAGTGGACTTGGTGGACGGCGTGGACTTCGTGGCATGATGGGCGTTCCACTCCTCCATCGAGCCCTCGCATTCGCTGCATACCCCCTTCCCGGTCTGGCGGTCGACGACGATCCAGGAACATGGGCCGCCATCACCGGCGCAGGCGTGGTTGTCGTCACACCCGCAGCCGATACAGGTGGCCACGGCAGAGATGGTTGATGTTTTGGGTTGACCGACCGAAGCGGGCGAGCCGTTGGCGTCGCCCCTACAATCGTTTTCCGTAGAAGCGATCACATCGGCGCGCCCTGGAGGATTCCGGTAAAGCTCGTCGAAGCAGATCAGGGGCCCGGTGCAGGTGCGGGAGTATCCGGAGACCACGGCGCCGGTCAGACGCAGCACGGTGATAAACCGGTCACACGTAAAACATCGCTCAACGACGTCCAGCATGATCGGGTCACAGCGCACCTGGTCCATGCGGTGGCCGAACTTGAACCCGTTCGTGCCGTAGGCCTCGGCCGCCTTGCTCTTCGGCCAGTTCTCCGTCAGGAACGCGGCCTGTTTCGCTTCGAAGCATGACGGGTTGCCGCACTTGCCCCCTTGGGCCGCGTCGGCGAACAGGCCGGATTGCACGCTGGTGTTGTAATGGCAGACCACGCATTCGGCCCGGTCGAAAAACCCGCGTTCCAGATCGGGCATGACGGCGCCGATCCGCTCCGCCAGCTCACGGGTCGAGAGCTTGCTGCGCCGGCAGGCCTCCAAAAGCTCCAGTATCTGCTGATGGTCGCCAATCCGGGTGAACATCTCGACATGGGTCTGGGTGATGACGCCATCCTTCCAGGCCGAGATCACCTCGGCGGGGACCTCCAGCAGGCGGACCATGCGGCGGATGGCATGCGCCGGGATCCCGGTCCGGAGCGCCAGCCCGTCGGTCGCCTCGGGCGTGTTGCCGTGACGTTCCAGGTAGGCGGCGAAGGCCTGGGCGGTCTCCAGTGGTGATAGGTCCTCGCGCTGCAGGTTCTCGATCACCATCAGGTCGAAGGCGTCATCGTCGTCAACGTCGCGGATCATGCAGGGGACCTGGTAATTAAACGTGCAGCCGGCGGTAGTCGTCCCCACAACCTTGAGGGCGCCGCGATAACGGCGTTCCCCCGCGATAACCTCGAAGCGGCCATCGGCAAGCGGGCGCACCAGGAGCGGTTCGATGATGCGCTTTTCACGCACCGACGCGACCAGCTCGTCGAAGCGGGCCTGGCGCTGCGGGGTCATGTTGTCGAAGAACCGCCGGGCGTTGTAGTCGTTGGGCGACAGCTTGTCCAGCGTGATGTACGCGAACGTGGCGTCCGGCATTGCCGCGGCAGACGTGGTTGTGTTGACGATTGCTCCGGCGATGTCCTTGGAAAGATGTGGGATGTCCAATTTGCCGAATGAGACTTTCGGTGCTTTCATGAATTCTCCTTTGTGACCCCGGCGATGCGGCAACCGGGGAAGATTTGTTTCGCGTTGAGGAAGCAGGTGGCCTGCTCCGCAGTGGCTCCGGAGAGTCGGGCCAGCTCGATCTCCCTGCTGTCGAAGACGAGCTTGCCTTCGGCCACCAGGCGCGCATAGGTGGGGCCGTCGTCGGTGACGTGGATGATGCGGCCGTCCTGGGCCGGGGTGGTTTGGACCAAGGGCTCCGGAGCAGTGGACGTTGTGGACTTCTTGGGCTCTGTGGGCGGCGTTGTCGTCTCCGTTTTTGCGGCTTTCGTCTCCGTTTTTGCGGCTTTCGTCTCCGTTTTTGCGGGGTTCGTCTCCGTTTGTGTCGGTGCGGTGCTCTTGCCGGGGCGCAACCCGAGCGGCAGGCCGGCGATGATCCATTCGCGGATGTTGACGCCCTTTTGGAAGGCCTCGCCGGGGTCCTTGCCGATTGGAACCGGGTGGCGCTTTGCCTGCTGGTAGCGCGGCCGCCACCAGCGGAGCCAGTTCTCGCCACCCGGGTTCTCGTTGCGGCCGCTCTTTTCGTTGACCCTGGGCTCGAAGTCGAGGGCGTTGAGGATGCATGCGCTCCGGTCGAGCAGTTTGGCCGCGTCCTGGTGGGGCCGGGCGCTGCAGGTACCCAGGGGGATCGTACCGACCAGGTCCCCGGCGAGCCAATCGATCAGCACGCCGTCCAGGTCGCTCTCGATGATGACGAAAGCCTTTGCCCTGGGGTTGATGACCCAGGTGTCGTCTCCGGAACCGGGGAGCCAGTAGTAGCGGGGCGGCTCTTTCCCGAAACCGTTCTGGCGGAGCTCGTCGAGCTTGGCGTTGGTGAGGCGGATGCGGACCCGGAAGCAGATCCCGTCCTGGCGGAAGGCCGGGATGACGAGGCCCTGGGGTATCCAGAGTTTCTTTTTCTTGCCGTCCGGCTTTAAGGCCGGTTCCAGGCCCCACGATTCGCGGTCCCGGTAGAGGTCCTCGGCGAGCCAGCCGAGCCGGTGCTTCTCCGCGGCGGCACGGGGAATGCCGCGGCCCTCCAGGTAAAAGAGCTGTTCGTGGGTCGCCAAGAGGTTTTCATGGGCCTTCCCGACCAGGACAAGGGCCTTTTCCTGCCACCGTTCCGCCGGCGTGACTGCTGCCGTGGGTTGCCATGCGCCTGCTACGGGCTCTTTATCGGCAGGGGTGGCAAGTTTCCGCGCCCGCTCGGGACGGGGCGCGCAGCGGCCGCCATCGCGGGTGGCGCCGCACTTGCCGAAGGCCGGGCAATCGGACGCATCGCACGCCACCCCTCCCCTTTGGTGGGCTTCGGCGCAGGATAAACCGTCAACTTCCCGGAGGAACGTTATTGCATCGCCCTTAAAGTCGCAGCCGCGGCATTTGAAGATGTCCGTGTTGATCCAGCAGATGAAGCGGTCATCGCCGCCGCACTTGGGGCACGGCCCTTCCCAGGTCCGAGCGGATTGCTTGCGGAAGCCGGGGCGGTCTTTTATGAGTTCAAGCAGGGGCATGCCTCTAACCTCGTGAATAGTGAAGGGTGAAGGGTGAAAATTACTACCCAAGCCAAGATGAAGATAAACCCTAAAATCGCCCTTTTTTCGTCATCGTCTCTTTATCTTCTTAATTTCTTTCATTTTTTTTCTTAAAAAAGATGAAAGATGAAATATATGTAAAAGACAAAAATATTTACGAGACTGTTTTTCCGGCCTCGTGTTTTCGGCATGCGTGAAATATTTTCACGCGCACGTGAGATCATCTTTCATCTTTTTTGCGCTTTTTTCCTAGCAGGTTCAGCCTGTTAGACGGACGATGACGAAAAAAGCGCTGTTTTCGGGTTCATCTTTCATCGTCCCCCCTTCGGGGTTAAGATCGGCCAGGAAAATATGGTCATCGTCAGGTGGCGTAGGCCAGCACCACGAACCCGCCGAAGATTTTCAGGTCGCTCCCCTTGGTCCGGACGTCGTAGCCCTTTTTGCGCAGGTCGGCGGCCACGGCCTTGTTGCTGGGGGCGCTGTCCTTTTTGTCGGTAACGTTGACCATATACCAGGTCTTGTAGTTGCCGTAGAACTCCTTGAAGAGCATGACCCCGTTGGGCTCGATGCCGATGCCGTCGTAGCGCCACGCCCCCTGGTCGTGATCGTGTTCAGGATGGATGCCCTTGTTGCCCTCCCGGAGGCTGACGTACATGCGTCCTGGTTTGTCCGGGCTGTCGGGATCCGGACAGTTTACCCGGTCGTCGGCTCCGTAGACCCGGTCCGGGTTCCAGTCGAGGAGACAGCAGGCGCGGAGGTACTGCTCGATGTTGTCCTCCTTGAGCTGCAGGTCTTCGAGGTCGGCCCGGACCTGGGGCGGGATGTTGGGCCCTTCGCGCTGCATGAGGATGGCGCCGCGGATGAACCAGAGGAGGATATGGGGAAGCATGCCGTTGAAGCTGCGCTCCAGGTCCGGGTTCATGGGCCGGAACCACTGGGCGTTGTGCGGTTCCTTGCGCTGCTCCAGGGGTACTTCCGGGACGTAGCGCCAGGGGAAGTTGATGATGTTGACCCGCTGCCGCAGGGCGAAGTCCTTGGTGACCCCGTTGGGGATGTGGTTGGTCTGGAGCCAGAGGAGCCAGGTGGCGACGATGTTCTCTTCGTCGGAGTCGAACAGGCCGCGGGCGTTCAAGGTGTCGCCCCCGGAATATTCCTTGACCCGGGCGGCGCTGATGTTGCGGTGCTGGTCCGTCTCGGAGGCGACGACGATGCGCCGGCCGCGCAGGGCCATGAGGTGCGGCGAGGCCGATCCGGGGCCCGGTGGGTTCTTCTGGTCGAGGAGGAGCTCGCTCTTGACGGTGAGGTAGAAGTCGCCCGCGATTGCCTGGCAGATACGGAAGAACGTCCCTTTGCCGTTACGGCCTGCTCCGATGGTGATGGGAAGGAGGTGGTGCCGGCAGTCGCCGGTGATGGAGTAGCCGGCGAGGCGCTGGAGGTATTGGGGCACGCCGGCGCCGTCGTCCCGGCCGTCCGGATCGTAGCTGAGGATCTCGGTGATGAAGCGCTCCCATGGGACGCACGGGGAATCCTCTCCGGTGTCGAGGTAGCGCATGATCCGCTTGGGGTCCAGGTCGGTGGGATACGGGACCTGGCTCTTGCGGAGGAGGTAATCGCCCGGGCTTCCCGGCCGCAGTTCGCCGGAAACCAGGTCGATGACGCCGTTGGGCGCCGCGAGCAGCATGTGGTGCTGGTCGATCTCGTCCCCGGAGATGGCCAGGGGTCGCTCGATGTGGTGCGCCCACCAAACGGCTTTCTCTGCGCCGGCCTTGCCGCGCAATCGGTCTACGCGCCGGATGTATTTTTCCTTCTTGCTCCGGAGTAGCTTCACCTGGTAGGCGTGCCCCCTGGCTTCGGACTCGGCCGCGGCCTGCTCTTCGGCTTGTCCGGCGATCTCGGCGGTTTTCGCCCGGTTTTCGGCCTCGCGCTGTTTGGCCGAGGCGGAGCGGATCGGTTCGTCTAGCTCGAAGGCGGCGTCCTTGTAGGCGGTGGCCACCTTTTCGACGGCCCGGATGTGCTCTCCCATGAGGTCGATCTCCCAGGAGTGGTCGCGCCATATCAGCCAGGGCCGGGTGCCGCGCTTCTTGACGTTGATGAACTGGTCGCGCAGCAGCCGGGCGTAGAGGATGCCGTCGCCGCGCTCGTTGTTGTTGAGGCACTGCTCGATGAAGGTGCTGTCGGGCGGCTCTTCGGGCGCGGACTCGGGAGACGGTACGGTGTCGCCGAGGAATTCGATCTCCTCGAGGGCGAGGCGCTCGCAATCTTCCTCGTACTGCTGGATCTGATCGGTCGGCGCGACTGGATCAGTCATTGACTGTCCCCCATGATGCGCCTGGTGATGCGATGCACGGTATCAACCGATATCCGGCAGTGGACGGCGATGCGGGAAGGTTTCATGCCGCCCGCGAGCAGGGTGGCCAACAGGGTGAGCTGGCGCCAATCGATATGGGTGCCGCAAAGTGGAGTACCGGTGCGGTTATCGAAGCACTTGCCGCAAGATCGACAATGGACAAGGCCGTCGCTGGCCCAGGTCTCTGTGCTGACGCCGCAGAGAGCGACTCCGCAAGCTGGACAGGCTGGCCCGGCGGGGTGCAAGCGGCGTAACCACCAGGCACGGCAGGCAGTGGCATCGAGCAAGGAAAGCGAAAAACAGCAAATCAAGCAAACCTCCGATATATCAAGCAAAATTTCATTTTTCCGCACAAAAGCCGATTTTCAAATGGATTTAATTATCGGGGGTGCAATTACCCGCATTAATTTGAGCCTCCGGAAGGACCCACCATTCATCCGGATGGTCTGTAGGGGCCTCGTCCACCGCCTGTTTGCCCCTTGGGCTCTCTGGTGAACCCCCGAACTGACACATCTGATAAGATGTTCTGGATAACCTTTACCCTTGAGGGTGGGGGCAAGGGGCGGCGGCGGCGAGTGGCCGCGATCGAACCCGTTGAGTGCGCCGCTACGCGGCGGATGCGTTGAGCCAGGGCCATTAGCGAGCTTCCCTCAATACCTGCCGCACTCGGTCCTGGATGATCCGCGTCGCGTTGTCAGCCATAACTTGTCGGCCCACAGCATAGAACGGGAATCGCGCCTGGTACGTCGGCGCCTTGGCCACGAAGATCAGCACCGGCACCACGCCGCGATCCAACCTGCCGCGATACTGTGCCCTGATGTCCGCCTTCTTGATACGCTTCCCTTCCTCGTCTCTCGGCTTGCTGGCCAGCGCACGGGCATAGAGCATCTGGCCTTGCCCCTTATCTACCCGCATGTACACTCCTGCTGCCAGTCCGTTGGTCTTCTGGGTCAGCATGAAATACTGCGTCTTTCCCTTGCCCGCTGCGGTGCGCTGGCTGTCTGTGCGGTTCATCTTGGCGCCACGCTCGCTGTACAGTTGCAGATACGACATGATCTGCAGGATCTGTCCTCCGGAGATATCGCCGTTTTCGTCGAGCCGCGCGCCAATGCCGGGGACGTAGAAACGGCCTCCAAAGGTTCTTTTCTCGCTTCTCTTCAAGGGGCGCGGACCGCCATCGATCTCTACCTTCATGTACTCGTCCCATTCCCATAACTGGTTGAACGCGATAGTTGTCGTCAGGTTGCTCTTGGTGGCGAGGCGTGCGCGGATATTCTTCAGCGTCTGCGGTTTCGGATGCTTGAAGACGTTTTTCATCGTCTCGATCTCTTTGTCACGGATCATGAACGCCAGATCGTTGAGTGCCAGCATGGTGGCATAGGGCATCTGGCGGCCGGCTTCGGCGAGCATCTTCCGGAACGGTCCATCATCAAATCGGAGTGTGATCATGGCGCTTCCTTCAACTTCAGCACCCCGAGGGTCCGGCTCGGATATCCTGGAATGTATCCTTCGTCTGGATCGCGCAGGACAACACCCTCGCCGCCAAATGAATGAATGAGGTTCATCCACTTGACGGCGCTATTAATGTCACAGCAATGATGTCGAGCGAAACTGACAACGCCGGCAGATGAAAGCAATTTGGCCAACTCGCCATAACGATGATAAAAGGGGTGGGACGCCAGACCGGGGAGATCGAAAGCGACAAACCGCACAGCATCGGTAAACCTGCCATACTGTACAGCCTGCCGGGCGATCTCATAACCGTCCCGGCCCGCATACATCTCCCCGTCCAGAGGGATATCCGGCAGAGCGGCGCGCATGGCGTCGGGAATGCGGATCTCTTTGCCGCCCCGGCTCCACATGGTTTGACCGTCCCAGTAAGCCCGACAACCGTTCAGTTTTTCGCTCATCAGCCAGTTATTAACGCACTGACCGGCATAATCACGGCCATGCATCATCTTGATTTCGTCGATCATTGCATCCCTCCGGAGAAATCCTTCACAAACCAGAAGAGGATCGCCAGGATATCATCCTCGATCCTTGTGCCCGACTCCTCGGCCTTTTTAGCCAAAATCCCGTAAATCAGCCGCTCGTCGGTATCGGCGAAATCCAACACAACGACTGGATTATCTTTATTGGCGATTTGCCATGATCCTTTATTAAGGATTTCGTCGGCGCCAGCAAAACAGCAGTCATTAACCGGACGATCTTCCCTGGGTGTGGATTTTTGGGAGGGGGAAGGGAGGGATGCACGCAGGGCCTTGTGGCAGACGGGGCAGTCGCGGCCTGCGGCTTCACTGGTGGATAAAACCGAACAGCAATTGGGGCAGGCAAAGTCTTCTATGGTTGACGCAGTGCCCGTCAAGCCTTTGCAGCCGTCACAAGCAAACGTCGAGCGACCGCGGTTAGCGGCGCACTGTCGATGCGATATTCTGGCTGCTAGCCGCGTGCAGTCAAAAAGCTCGATGCTACCTTTTGTCATTGTTGTTGACCTTTCCTCAGCCTCAATATCAGGTTAACCGTTTGCCCGCGGTCGATCTCATGGGCTCCGAATGAAAGAGCCAGGGCGCGCTTGCTTTTACAGATGTCGTAATGTGGCGTGCTCTTGTTCTGGAACCATTCCCGCCGAATGCCTATTTTATCAGCCATCGCGTGAAGCTCTTCCTGAGTATCCGCCATCATGTGACACATCATCATCCGGCCAAAAGGATGGAGCGGCTCATCTACATAAACCGGCATAGCTACTCCGCCTTTGCATAGATCTTTTTGAATCTTCCATCCACACAATGCCCCTTGCGGAGAGCGACCCGAGCCAAGCGAGCCCTGGCGATATGGCTATGATCCGACTGCCGCAGCAGCCCGAGGTAACTGTTGACGCTCCTCACAAAATCCATCCCTTCCTTTCCGGCGATCCGTGCCGCGGCATTCTCGCGGGTCGTCCGGCGCAGAACGCGACGCCACGGCTTAATGACCTGGCCAACAAAGTCCACACCACGTGAGATAGGCTGCAGGATCGTCTTGCGGGGGTTGAGAGACATATGAAGGCGCTGTTCCACGAATGTTCCGATCTCGTTGACAGCGTTGTTCAGCCATTCCGGAGATTCGTGCAGCAATACCATGTCGTCCACATAGCGGATGTAGTGCCGGGCCTTGAGCCGATGCTTCACATACTGGTCGAGCGGGTCCAACAAGACATTGGCGAAAAACTGGGAACTCAGGTTGCCGATGGGCAAGCCCAGGTGCGCCGGCTGGTTGAACAGGCTCTTGTGCGGCGGGATCAGGGCGAGCAGCTCCGGCGTGCTCTTGATACGAACATCCTCGCGCGGATCGTGAAAAAGAATGGTCTCGGCCAGGTGCATGGTCCACGGCTCCGGGATCTTCGCGGCCAGCAATTCCCGGAGGATGTTCTTGTCGATACTGACGAAGAAATTAGCCAGATCGAGCTTCAGGTAATAGACCTGCCGGGACCAGTTGAGGGTGATGCTCCGCACTTTGTGTTCCAGCCGGGTGGCACCGTATAGAGAGCCCCTGCCCGGTATGCAGGCGCAACTGTCCGCAATGAAGGACCGATGGAACCGGTCGGCAATCCGGTTGTAGAGAAGGTGGTGCACGACCCGGTCGCGGAAATCGGCGGCCCACACCTCGCGGGGCTTTGGCCTGGTGACCACGAAGCAGATGGATGTACCGGGACGATAGGAACCATCCCTAAGGTCCCGGTACAGATCCATGATGTTGCGCTCCATATTGGTCTCGAACTTCAGGGCGTTGATGGTGGTGCGCTTGCGCCGGCGGCAATCGTAATAGGCGCACAGCAGCTCATCCACCGTAACGTCGGCATCGTTATAATCTGCGGACTGCCCGAACCGCGTTGTTGTTGTTCTTATGGTTGTTGTTCTGGTTACCATTCGAGAAATCCACGATCCAGGCGTTGTTGGAGTTAGAGGCGTTACGTCGTGCTGCTCACGTCTTGCGGCAGAAGGTTGCCCGATCCGCCGGGAGACTGCGCCGCGACCTTGTAGGGTCTTCCCACCGGTTTCGCTTATGGCGTATAACCGTGGGACTGCTCCCAGGGGCACGACCAGATTATTTCGCACAGGCATGGCCGCCATGACGGCTATGCAGCAGGCGACGATGACGACTTGAGCCAACCAGACGACTGTCTGCCGATCTGGTCGGTCAACTCAACGGTTTGGGCAAACTGCCCGGTGCTGATCAGCCTCAGATCCTTCGACAGCCTGAGGAGCAGCACCGTTACCTGAAGGTGTTCCTGCAAGGCCTCCAGGTGAGGACGCTTGTCGCGTGAACAGTTCGCCCGGTAAATCAAAACCACCAGCTCGACACACTCCTCCCGGATCTTGTTGCCCAGGGACTGCTTATAGTCCCTGGGCATATCCTTGGTGATGCGGGTGGCCACCTGCAGTAGATCATAGGTGACGCGATAGATTGGAAGAGTAGATGCGAGAGCCACGGTGATCCCCTGTCCGAAATTAATAAATGGTTAAATTTTTAATCTGCGGACTGCCCGAACCGCGTAGTAGTCGTACTTACGGTAGTAGCTCTGGCCACCACCGAGAAATCCACGACCCAGGCGTAGCCGGAGTAAGAGGCGAATTCAGTACTGGACCAGTGCCAACGCTCTGCGAAGGCCTCTGAGTCGCCACTTCTGAACGGTTCAGGCGTTTTCTTCCGCGTTGGCCCGAGGTTGCGGCACAACACCGCCAATTCGTCACGCGACGGCAGAAACCAGTCGGTGAAGCCGCCGATCGACAGGTCGAGGCAGAACTCGGCCGCAGGATGATCAGCGTCGTTGATTCTGACGCAGTTGATCACGCCATCGTCGTCGCTGTCGGTGCCATCCGCAGCACCGAAGTTTTTAGCCTTGTACGGGACATCAAGTTTCTCGCCCTCGGCCTTTGGCGCTACCACCAAGGCGAAGCGCTGACCATCCAGGACATACTCACCGCCAAAGAACCCGCCGGCAAACGGCGCGCCGAGCGCGGGGATATCCAACTTGACTTGCTCCTCTTTCATGATCTTCCTCCTTGTGGGGAATTGATGAATAGCTAAATAGGTAATCTGCGGACTGCCCGAACCGCGTAGTAGTTGTCCTTATGGAAGTAGCCCTGGGTACCACTCGAGAAATCCACGACCCAGGCGAAGAAGGAGTAAGAGGCGTTTTCTGTGCTGCTCCAATACCAGCCCTCGGTGTCGAACACCTCCGGGCCGTCTTCCCGGAATGCCGCCGGGGTGTTTTTGCGGCGCGGCCCGAGGTTGCGCCACAACATCATCAACTCATCCCTCGACGGCAAATACCAATCGGTAAAGCCCCCGATCGACAGACCCCGGCAGAACTGCGCCGCCGGATGATCGGCATCATTGATGCGGTTGCTGTTGGCAACGCCATCATCATCACTGGTGACACCATCGGCTGTGCCGAAATCCTTCACCTTGAACTGAAGCGCCTGGTTCTCGCCCTCGGCCTTGGGCGCCACAACCAGGGCATACTGGCATCCATCCACCGTCATCACTCCGGCGAAGAAACCACCGCCGAACGGTGCACCAGGAACAGGGATGGCGGCCGCTTCCAGATAGAGCTTTGTGCCGATGGACAATGTTACATTCGGTTCCGTTTCAATGATGTTGCGCCATCCGGGTTGGTTGTTGTCCACAACCGTTGCAATCG
>JBEKFJ010000076.1:0-19660 GCA_050013355.1 Oryzomonas sp. | reverse complement strand
ATTGGGTTAAAAAAGAGCAAAAAAACCGTAATTACACAAACCCGAACAACGAAACAAATTCAAAAAAACGATTGGTGGATCAAATAGGCATCAAATAGGGCATAAATTCAACGACCTGTTAGAGATGCCTGAGCCTCAAACAGAAGATATGAATGCCATGTGGCATGAGCATTGTCTCAATGCAGTTCGAAAATTTGTTATGAATGCGGTTGTGGTTGATAATCAACCAATACTCAATAATAAATTGGTTGCCCGATTTGCTGCAGTTGTTGACGAAGGTATGGGTGAGCCAGTGGCAGAAAAAGTTGCCGACAAGCTGATAACCGACACAATAAATGATCATGAACTCAATATACAAAAAGTGTCAGATGCCTTTGCTGAACAAGATATTGCCTGCGCTTTTGTGTTTCCTGATGACAATGAGACAGATGATGAGCTGAAATATAAGAGGATAATGGCTGCTGCAACTCCGTCGGATATTGTAATTCTGGACTGGTATCTGAAGGATGGAGATTCGCAATTAACTAAAAGGGCGCTAAAGAGCATTGCTGAGAGAGATTCATCTGAAAAAGGGCGCATGCGCTTGATCTGTATTTATACTGGTCAGCCGGATATCGGCGAGGTTACACGAGATGCAATTATGGCGTTGCAAGAAGGTGGTCTCGTTTTTTGTGAAATCAACGAAGCTGAGGGTAAAGCAAAAGGCAATCACCATAGTTTGCTCGTACTCAATAAACAATCTGTTGCCGGTGCTGAACTACCCGGAAAAATTCTTGAAGCGCTCACAGAGTTAGTTGATGGTCTATTGCCTGCATTTGCATTAGCTGCAGTGGCTGCGGTACGCAGGAACATGCATCACATTATTTCACGCTTTCCCTCCTCTCTTGACGATGCATTTGTTGCGAATCTGCTAATCACCGATCCACCTGAAGATGTGACAGAATTGATTCGGGAACTTTTTGTTTCTGAATGTGATACCGCCTTGGGCCTTGAAAGGGTCGCCGATGACTATCTTAACAAGAAAATAGTTAATATTTGGCTACTTGCAAAGAAAAAACCTAGTAAAAAAGTTAAATACGAGCTTGATGATAAAGATAAAACAAAAGTAGAAATTAACTATAATTTTATTTCAGCACTACTAAACAATGGTATAAGAGAAAACAAAGTTCATTTCACTGATGGTGCCCATAGTATATTTAGAGATAACAAACGTGATAAGGTTTCACAAGCTATTCATGGAGATAAAAGTAAGGCCAAGGCAGGAGAAGGCCAATTTGCTCAATTCGTTTCATTAAAACGAGATACATCAAATAACACTAAATTTACTCATGAGTGGAAACCTTCCTTAACATTGGGAACAATCATAAGAAATGAATCGAGTAAAAAATATTTTTACTGCATTACACCTTCATGCGACACTATTCGCCTTAAAGGAAAAAAACGCTCATTTGTGATGATTGAGTTGGAAAAACCTGAAGGAAAGCCTAGTCTTCTCGTGTCAGTTAAAGGTAGTATAGAAAAATTCAGAATAAATCCCAAACCTTATTGCGTACGAACGTTTGAATTTGAAGGGGATGAGTCAAATGGCCGAATAATGGCAAAAGAATTAATTGATGAAGAGAAAAATACGACTTTCATTTTTGAAACATCTGGTGATGGTAAAAATAAGCCAGTTAAGTTTGAATGGCTTGGTGAAGTAAGACGAAACAGCTTGCAACCAAAGGGTACGCAGAATTTTAAGCATGCCTCAAAAGTTCAATGCCTATAGAAATCTACTTCGACATACACTTTATCTTCTCCCTGGCACTGTGAGAAAAACAGATCCAGCACAATACCGGCTGATGTTCCGAAACAGTGCGGGGTGAACAGGGACAGTGCCTTCCCTGTTTCGCCTTGACAGCTCTGCACCATGAAACCATTATACGATAGAGGCACATGTTGAATTCAACTGGCCGGCAGTCGGCAAGGGGTACCTGCCGATGGAGTTGTGGCGTTGAAGACGGATTCTCTAGTCCTTAAAGGAGTACTGCCATGCACGATATGTTACCAGATGGAGAAGACTTACGGCGCGCCGTAAAGTGGATCGCCGGCCACCTTCAGGAAAACCCCGGCCAGCCGTTGCCACCGCTCGTCCAGGAAGCGGTCTTCAAGTTCGATCTCTCCCCCAGGGATGCCGACTTCCTGATCGAACTCTACAGTAAGGAAAAAAGGGAAGGGTGACAGGCGGGCATTCCCCGCAGGAATTTGGCATGGAATGAATGAGGAGGGATCATATGGCTATTACACTCGCGTTCGATGTCTATGGAACCCTGATCGATACCCATGGCGTCATCGTTGCCCTGGAAAAGCATGTTGGCGACAAGGCCCCTGAATTCTCGCGCACGTGGCGCGAGAAGCAGCTTGAATATTCGTTTCGCCGCGGCTTGATGCAGAATTACGAAAATTTTGCCGTATGCACCGGCAACGCCCTCGATTATACGAGTTCATACCTTAAAGCCCCGCTCTGTCACAAGGACAAGCAGGAACTCCTGGAGTTGTACAAGGTATTGCCGGCATTCGCCGATGTGGAGGAAGGGTTGGCCCGCGCAGAAAAATCCGGTTTCAGGATTTTCGCGTTCTCCAACGGCAGTGCCGAGGCGGTGGAAGGGTTGCTGAGGAGTGCCGGCATCAGGGACTGCTTCATGGGCGTGGTAAGTGTCGATGAAATGAGGTCGTACAAGCCGAATCCTGCCGTGTACAGCCATTTTTTGCGGCGTTCCGGCGCCGTGGGGGCAAATGCCTGGTTGGTATCGAGCAATCCGTTCGACGTGATCGGAGCCATTTCTGCCGGGATGCGTGCTGTGTGGGTCAAGCGTTCGCCGGACGCGGTGTTCGACCCGTGGGGGATCGAACCGACACTGACAGTAACTAGCCTTTTGGACCTGGCCGAGCAGATTGGCCGGGAATAGAGAAGCCTGAATCCGTGACACCTTCACGGCTCCTCTCGCGTAATACCAATTCCAAATCAAGGCGCTATTCTTTGTTGGCTCGTCTTCGGCTCCTCAACGTACTATATATGTACGCCCTCGTCGCCTCAATCCTCGCCGCCCTGATTTCATCCTTGATTTGGAATCGGTATGCCTCAGTCCTGGCATTGCCGGCCGTGTCTCCACCGTAAGCTGTGGACGCGACAAAGCCGGCCTGACTATCTTTGCTTGACAAAACAGATACATGTTTATAAATTAACAGGTTCATTGTCCATAATTCTACCGATACCCGGTTACCTGCGGTTTCAGGGCTTTGCATATTAATTGACACAAGAGAGGAGTTCCGTTTCATGTCCGAGAAATTCATCTTTACCTCCGAGTCGGTATCCGAAGGTCATCCCGATAAGGTTGCCGACCAGGTTTCCGATGCCATCCTTGACGCCATCCTCACCCAGGACAAGACGGCCCGCGTGGCCTGCGAAACACTGGTGACGACCGGCATGGCGGTTATCGCCGGAGAGATCACCACCAACGCCGTCATCAACTATTCCGAGATCGTGCGCAGCACCATTAAGGAGATCGGCTACACCGACTCTGAAATGGGCTTCGACGCCGACACCTGTGCGGTGCTGGTTTCCATTGATCGGCAGTCGCCCGATATCGCCCAAGGGGTCAACGAGGGAGACGGCCTGCACAAGGAGCAGGGCGCCGGCGACCAGGGACTGATGTTCGGCTATGCCTGCAACGAGACTCCGGAACTGATGCCGATGCCGATCCAACTGGCCCACGAATTAGTGGCCAAGCTGGCAGAGGTGCGCAAATCCGGCCAGTTGAGCTTTCTCCGCCCCGACTCCAAGTCCCAGGTTTCGGTCGAATACGTTGACGGCAAGCCGAGCCGCATCGACACGGTGGTCATCTCCACCCAGCATACCCCCGACGTGACCCACAAGGAGATCGAAGAGCGGGTGATCGCAGAGGTCGTCAAAAAGGTCATTCCGGCCGACCTGCTGGATGCCGATACCCGCTACTTCATCAATCCCACCGGCCGTTTCGTGGTGGGCGGCCCCATGGGCGACTGCGGCCTGACCGGCCGCAAGATCATCGTCGATACCTACGGCGGCATGGGCCGTCACGGCGGCGGCGCCTTCTCCGGCAAGGACCCCTCCAAGGTGGACCGCTCGGCCGCCTACATGGGGCGCTATGTGGCCAAGAACCTAGTGGCCGCCGGCCTGTGCGAGCGTTGCGAGGTGCAGGTGGCCTATGCCATCGGCGTGGCCCAGCCGGTTTCCATCATGGTGCATGCCTTTGGCACCGGCAAGGTGAGCGAAGACCGTTTGGCGGAACTGGTGCGCGAGGTATTCGACATGCGCCCCCGCGCCATCATCGAACAGCTCGACCTGCTCCGTCCGATCTACAAAAAGACTGCCGCTTACGGCCACTTCGGCCGTGAACTGCCCGAATTCAGCTGGGAGAAGACCGACAAGGCCGCAATCCTCAAGACCAAGGCGGGCATCTAAACGCCTCTGCCGCACAGCGTTGAAACATCCAGCTGCATGGATGGGCAAGGCCGGGGCGGTTGCTAAACCGCCCCGTTTTGTTACCAGCAGATACCCGCTGTTGACAAAACAGCGGTTTGGAAATTAGTATACCAAACTTGTAGAGGAGATTTGCATGGCACAGACATATAAAGTAGCGGTCCTGCCGGGCGACGGCATCGGGCCGGAGGTGATGGCCGAGGCGCTGCGGGTGCTGGACGCCGTTGAAAAGAAATACCAGGTCACCTTCGGGCGGACCCACGCCAATGTGGGCGGTGCCGGCATCGACAACGAGGGCAAGGCCCTCCCCGAGACGACGGTGAACATCTGCAAGTCCTGCGACGCCATCCTGTTCGGCTCGGTGGGTGGGCCGAAGTGGGAGACCCTGCCGCCCGACGAACAGCCGGAGCGCGGAGCGCTGCTGCCACTGCGCAAGATCTTTGGCCTCTACGCCAACCTGCGTCCGGCCATCATCTTCCCGTCCCTGACCGGCGCATCGTCGCTCAAGGAGGAGGTCATCGGGGGTGGATTCAACGTCCTGGTCATCCGTGAGTTGACCGGCGGCATCTACTTCTCCCAGCCCAAAGGGATCGAGGGGAGCGGCCGGGACCGGATCGGCGTGGATACCATGCGCTACTCCGTGCCGGAGATCGAGCGCATCACCCACGTGGCCTTCCAGGCGGCCCGCAAGAGGGGCAAGAAGGTCTGCTCCATCGACAAGGCCAATGTCCTCTCCAGCTCGGTTCTGTGGCGCGAAATAGTCACGACCGTTGCCAAGGAGTACCCGGACGTGGAGCTGTCCCACATGTACGTGGACAACGCCGCCATGCAACTGGTGCGCTGGCCCAAGCAGTTCGACGTGATCCTGTGCGAGAACATGTTCGGCGACATCCTCTCCGATGAGGCCGCCATGCTGACCGGCTCCCTGGGCATGCTGCCGTCCGCGTCCCTGGCCGAGGGGACCTTCGGCATGTACGAGCCGTCCGGCGGCTCGGCCCCGGACATCGCCGGCCAGGGGATCGCCAACCCCATCGCCCAGATCCTTTCGGCAGGCATGATGCTGCGCTTCTCCTTCGGCATGGTGGAGGCGGCCGACGCCGTCGACAATGCCGTGGCCAAGGTGCTGGACCAGGGGTTCCGCACCCGCGACATCTACCAGAAGAAGGAAGGCGAGAAGCTGGTGAACACGAAAGAGATCGGCGACGCGATCATTGCTGCGCTGTAACTAATCACATATTCGGAAAAGGAACAGACTATGAAAGTCGGAATCGTCGGTTGGCGCGGTATGGTCGGTTCGGTCCTCATGCAGCGGATGCAGGAGGAGGGTGATTTTGCCATTGGTATAGATCCGGTATTCTTCTCGACGTCACAGGCCGGGCAGCCGGCCCCCATGAACGCCGGCACACTCAAGAGCGCCGACGATATCACAGAGTTGAAGAAGCTTGACGTCATCCTCACCTGCCAAGGTGGCGACTACACCAAGGCGGTCCACCCGGAACTTCGCAAGCAAGGGTGGAACGGCTACTGGATCGACGCGGCCAGCACGCTGCGCATGGAACCGGACGCTGTCATTATCCTCGACCCGGTCAACCGCAATGTCATCGATAGCGCCCTGGCCAAGGGGCAGAAGGATTTCATCGGCGGCAACTGCACCGTCAGCCTGATGCTGATGGGGCTGGGCGGGCTGTTCCGGGCCGGGCTGGTGGAATGGCTCTCCTCCATGACCTACCAGGCGGCCTCCGGGGCCGGCGCCCCCAACATGCGTGAACTGCTCGCCCAGAAGGGCGTTCTGCACGACTCTGTCGTGCACCTGCTCAAGGACCCCTCGTCGGCCATCCTTGAGATCGACCGGAAGGTGACCGCCACCCTGCGCAGCGATGCCATGCCCAAGAAGGAGTTCGGCTATCCCCTGGCCGGGAACGTGCTCCCCTGGATCGACCGGGAGGTGGAGGACGGTCAGAGCCGCGAGGAGTGGAAAGGGTTTGCCGAGACCAACAAGATCCTGGGCACGACCACGCCGATCCCGGTGGACGGCATCTGCGTGCGGGTCGGCGCCATGCGCTGCCACAGCCAGGGTTTAACCATCAAGCTCACGAAAGACGTGCCGCTGGCCGACATCGAACAGTTGATCGCCAACGACAACCAGTGGGCCAAGCTGGTGCCCAATACCAAGGCCGACACCCTGGCCCAGCTCACCCCGGCGGCGGTCTCCGGCACCCTGACGGTTCCGGTCGGCCGCGTGCGCAAGATGAAGATGGGGCCGCACTACCTGCAGGCCTTCACCTGCGGCGATCAGTTGCTGTGGGGTGCGGCGGAGCCGCTGCGGCGCATGCTGCGTATTCTGGCAGAGAAGTAGTGCTTGAGAACGCGCCTTTTGCGCAAGCCTTGCGTAGGTCTTCGGGCTTCCGCCTGCGACGTAGCGCTGCTACGCCTCGGCGTACCCCCTCGACAGCCCTGATCTTGCACAAAAATCACGTTCTTCAGGTAAGATCAAGAGCGCCCCTCTCGTGGGGGCGCTTTCTCATTTAAAAAGGTTGCCATGAACTCAGTAGTGAATAAACCCGAACTCCTGGCCCCGGCCGGGTCGCTGGAATCCTTCTTCGCCGCAATGGAAAAGGGGGCCGATGCGGTCTATGCCGGGCTGCGCGATTTCTCCGCACGGGCTCGAGCCAAGAACTTCACCCTGGGCCAGATGGAGCGGATGCTCGCCTATGCCCACGCCCATGGCCGGCGGATCTACATCACCCTCAACACCCTGGTGAATGAACGGGAACTGCCCCAGTTGGTGGAGACCCTTGCCGCCCTGGCAGGTATGCGGGTGGACGGGGTGATCCTTCAGGATCTGGCCGTGGCCCGGCTGATCCGCCGCCGCTTTCCCCTCATCCCCCTGCACGCCTCGACCCAGATGACCATCCACAACACGGCCGGCGTCAAGATGCTGGAGGAGTTGGGGTTTCAGCGGGCGGTGCTGGCCCGCGAACTGGCCCTGGACGAGGTGGCGGTCATTGCCGCGGCCACCCCGGTCGAGATCGAGACTTTTGTCCATGGCGCGCTCTGCTTCTCCGTCTCGGGGCAGTGCTTCTTCTCCTCCTACCTGGGGGGGCACAGCGGCAACCGCGGGCGCTGCGCCCAGCCCTGCCGTCGCTTGTACAGCCATCGCGGCAAAGAGGGGCATTATTTTTCCACCAGCGACTTGTCGGCCATCGACCTGCTGCCGGAACTGGCCCGGGCCGGGGTGAAATCCCTCAAGATAGAGGGGCGCATGAAATCGGCCGAGTACGTGGCCAGCGTGGTCGAGGCCTACCGCCTGGTCCTGGATGCGCCGGAACGCTCGCGCAAGGAAGCGTTGGGGGCTGCCAAGGAGATCCTGAAATACTCCTTTGGCCGCACCCCGACCAAGGGCTTTCTGGCTTCCCAGCAGCCGGACGATATCGCCAACCCCTGGCAGAAGGGGGGTACCGGGCGTTTCGTCGGCCAGATCAAGGCCGTCAAAGGCACCCGCCTGACCTTCGAGAGCCGCGACGCCCTGTACGTGGGGGACCGGCTGCGGGCCCAGCCCAAGAGCGATATGGCCGGACAGGCGTGGACCGTGCGCGAGCTGTTTGTGGGTCGAAAGAAGGTGATGGAGGCTCACGCGGGCAGCGTGGTGGAGGTGGAAACCCCCTTCCGATTCAGTGCCGGGGATGCTGTCTACAAGGTCTCCTCCCGCGGGGCCTTCACCTTGAGCGAGAACGCCTGCCTGCGGCGGCTGGAGTCGGTGCAGCGGGATAAGCTGCCGGCTAGGTTACGGGTCGCCTTGCATGACGGGATCTTGCGAATCGACGCCGAGGTCGGCGGGGCAGTTCGCCAAGACCGGCGAGACTCCTTTTCGCCTGGAATCGTTGGAGGCGCCCGGTTTTCCCGCAGTGCTGATACCATCCGCCACCTTCAAGGAGGTGCGGCGGCAGTTCTACCAACAGTTGGACGAGGCGCTTTCCTCGGGCTTCCGGGAGCGGATCGCCACGGCCCGCGCTGCGGCCCTGCTGGATGTGGCTGCGTTTCGCGCCGTCCCCCCGTCTGCCTGCCCCCATGAAACCCTGGCAGTGGTCATGGACCTGCCCCGCGACTGGCGATTCCCACTGCAAAGCGGTGCCGATGCTACCATCCTCCAACTCTCCAGGGCGGCAATCCATCAACTCCCCGGGGCGCTCCCCCGCATGCGTGGCTTTGAGGAGCGCGTAATCTGGCAACTCCCTTTCATGATCTTTGACCGGGACATGCCCCTGTACCAGGACACCCTGCGTCAGCTTCACCAGGCTGGATTTCGGCGCTTCGAGGCGGCCAACCTCTCCCATTTTTACCTGCTGAAAGGATTGGCGGATGTGCGCATCTCCACCTGGCATCGCTGCTTTTCGCTCAACAGCCAGGCCCTGGCCGCCTGGCACGAACTGGGGGCGCAGGCCTGCACGCTCTACATCGAGGATGACGCCGCCAACCTGTCGGAACTTTTGGCTGCGGAGATCGACGTTGAACGCAGGGTGATCGCCTATGCGCCGCTGCCGGTCATGACCACCAAGATCCGTCTCAAGGACGTGCACAGCAACATTCCGCTTCACTCGGACCGGGGGGAAGCGTATAGTGTCACGAGTCGCGACGGCCTCCAGACCATCTCCGCCGCCACTCCCTTTTCCCTGTCCGCCCGCCACGGCGAACTGCGCCGCGCAGGATGTGGCTCCTACGTGATCGATCTGCGCCAGGCGCCCCGGGAGAGCTGGAATGAGATCCTGGTGGCCTTCAAGGCGGGACGCGAGATCCCCGGTACGACGGAGTTCAATTACGCTGCGGAATTGGTGTGATTTCGATGAAAAGGTTCCTCGCCGCCTCTGCGCTGCTCCTGTTGCTCGTTGCCGATGCCCACGCGGGCCGTCTCATCGCTGGGATGGTGCGGGCGGTCTACGACGGCGATACGGTTTTGCTGGCCACCCGTGAGGATAGCCGGCTCAAGGTGCGCCTGTACGGCATCGATGCCCCCGAGACCGTTAAGCCGGAGAGCCCCGGACAGCCCCGGACAGCCCTTCGGGGAGATCGCCCGGCGAACCTTGATGTACAAGATCATGGGACGCCAGGTTTCCGCGGAGGTCATGGATATCGACCAGTACCGCCGCACGGTGGCGGTCATCCTTTATGCCGGCCGGGACATCAACCGCGAGATGGTGGCCGAGGGGATGGCCTGGGCCTACCGCCAGTACCTGCAGGAGCCGTACGCATCGGAGTATATCGGCGCAGAGGAGTTGGCCCGTGCCCGGCACAAGGGGCTCTGGCGGGACGACAACCCGATGCCTCCCTGGGAGTTCCGCCAGAGCCGGGAGATTAGCGGCAAGCGCCGCGGCCGACGTTAGTTAGTACTTGGCCTCCAGCACCTTGATGTGAATTCTGCCGATAATGGCGATGATCGGCGCCATATCCTCCGGCAGGTGTCCTTCCAAGAGCTTCAGGTGGGTCGGGTCGGCCGGTACTTGGTCATAGGTCGGATCAATGGCCACCCAACGCCCGTTCAGCAGACTCTCGGCCCAACTATGGTAGAGGAACCCCTTGCCGTCCAGATAGACCAAGCCCGACACGAAACGGGTCGGGATGCCGGCTGCCCGCGCCAGGGCCGTGTAGAGGCGGGCATGGGTCTGACAATTGCCGTTACGGGACTTGAAGCTGGCAACGGCGCCCCCACCGTCATCCACTGTGTCGTGCAGCCAGTCGGACGTCCATGAAGCCAAGGCTTTGACGATCTCCTCAGACCCTTTCCTACCGGCTGCAAGCTCCTTGGCCTTTGCCACGATCTCCGGCGCATCGGACTCGATCTTTTCGGCCGGTTTCAGGTAATCTTCCCGAGGGGTTGCCGCTTTGGCCTGTTCCGCCTGCTCTGGAACGGCCCGGCCGGTTTTGATGACAACCCTCCCTTTACCGTTCTTTTCAACTGTCTGGCCCCCCTCCTGCAGGAGCGGCAGACTATCGTTCCAGCCGCTGATTTCCACGCTGAGACCGGTCAACTTTTTGGAATCGTTGATGGGCGGATCTACCCGCACCATGCTGAAATCATAGATCAGATCCTTCTTGGCCAGCGCCAAACCCCCCACAAACGAACCGAGCTGTTTGGGATCCTCGGCCCTGGTGATCACCAATCCCTCGCGCACCGACTCCATGAGGGTGTTCCCCTGGTCATCCATCCAGATGTCGTTATTGACGTAAGGGTACAGGTTGTTGCGCAGCTTGAGGGCCGGCTGGGAATCGGGGGTTTTGTCCTCCCCCAGGACGCTGATCTTCACCTCCTTGACCTTGATCTCTTCCGGGTCAAAGGTCTGGGTGATGTAGGTTTTGCCGGGAGAGGCGTCGTGCATCAGGGGATAGAGGTTGAGCGCCGGTCCGGGATAAACCTCGCCTTTGTATTTGAATTGTTTCTCAGTTGTTTTGCCGTTGGCCACGCTCTTGATGCGGATGATGTTGTTTGCGACCTTGCCGGAAAGGCGGGAGGCGGTGCCGTTAATGGTCTGCTCCACCTCGAAGGAACGCATTGAGAGGTCTTTTGCCACCTGGTAGGTCTCACGCATGGCAGATTCCTTGGCAAATCCCATGATTTTTATGCGCACACTGCCGTCACCCTCCATCCGATAGCCGTCGGGGGTTTCCGAGATCACCTGGCGATAGAAGCCAACCCGTTCCTTGTCCACGTAGATCCCGAACCAGCGTTCCGAAAGCGGTGGTTTATCCAGTTTTTTGAACGGGGCGGCCGCGGCCGGGAATACGGCTGCCAAGCCGAGGATAATGGCAATGAGTGCACGGAGAGCAATTCTCATGAATACTCCTTTTTCGAGAAGGGGTTCGGCGGATGGCGCCGCCGGCTGTGCCGGAGCTGTGTCAGGAATGGTGGAGGGTTTGTAACCCGGCCGGCAACGAAAGGCATAATCACCGCAGAGAATCCCTTTGCCGCGATTCTCTGCGTACTCCACCGTCAGTCCTTTTTGGGTGATGGAAGGTCATTCGGTAAAAATGGGGGTTTTATCGGCTTCCGGATGCTGTTCGGCGCTCTTCAGGCGACATTGACCCGTGGCGGTGCCGTCCTCTTTTTCTTCGCCGGCCTGGCGCACCAGCGTGGATGCATAGGCCAGCAGATCATCTCTGCCCGCAGGGGTCAGCCTGCGGTATTCGGCAATGAGCCGCTGTTCATCGAGGGTGAGATCCATATTCAGCTCTCTTCTGATCCTGCACATGCTCGATGTCCGGGAGTCGCGGTATGGTGTGCCATGCCGGCAGAGACGCCCGAACGAGGTCTGTTCAGGGGTTGTTGGTGAGATATTCCACCCGGTTCCTGCCGTTGGCCTTGGCCAGGTAGAGGGCGTCATCGGCCATCTTGATGAAGTTGTCAACCGTTGTGCCGTCAGGCGTCGGCAGTGTGGCGATGCCCATGCTGACGGTGATTGAGAGGGAAGCCAGCGCGCCGCTGAACTTGGTCCCCTGGACCGCCTGGCGAACCCGTTCGGCAACGAACAGCGCCTCCTTGAGCATGGCATCCGGCAAGAGGGCGACGAACTCTTCGCCGCCGTAGCGGGCGGCGATGTCGTAGCTGCGGAGTTCTTTCTGGAGTTGGAGCGCCACCTTGTTCAGCACGACATCGCCCTGCAGGTGGTCGTAAGTGTCATTGACCTTTTTGAAGTGGTCGATGTCAAGGATGATCAGGGAGAGGTTGCCCCCCTTGCGGAGGTTGCGCTGGAATTCCTTTTCCAGGGCATCCATCAGGTAGCGGCGATTGAAGAGGCCGGTCAGATGGTCGGTGTTGGACAGCTCCAGCAGCAATTCATTGGTTCGCTTGAGATCGTCCTGCAGGTGCTTGATCTTGAGGTGGATCTTGACCCGCGCCACCAACTCCTCGGGATCGAAAGGTTTGGTGATGTAGTCGCTGGCGCCCTGTTCGAGCCCCTTGATCTTCAACTCCCGGTCGTTCATCCCGGTCAGGATGATTACCGGCACATCCTGCAGGTCGGGGCGCGCCTTGATCATGTTCAGGAACTTGAAACCGTCGATACGGGGCATCTCCAGGTCGCAGAGAATGACGTCCACCGGGGATGAGAGCAGTTTTTTGAACCCCTCCAGCCCGTCGTTGGCCTCGTGGTAGCGATCGAAAAGCTCATACGACTCCAGCGTATGGATGATGCGCTCCCGGACGGTATCAGAATCGTCTATGATTAATACGCTGTTGGACATGCGATTATATCTACCCCAATTTGCCGGTAAACACAATTTCTAAAAATTGGGCCAGTATGGCCGCGGTCAAGCCCCAGATGTCATCCCCGCGGAAGTCGTAGTGGCGCACCATGAAAGACTGTCCCTGCCACTGGCGCGGCTCGATGCGCAGGACCGCGGGATCGAGGAAGTGGGCGACCGGCGCTTCGATGATGCGTTCGATCTCGTCGGAGTTGACGGCGTAGGGGTAATCACCCGGTATGAGGCCTACGAGTGGAGTCACCAGGTAATGATGAATTGAGTAGAAATCGTCCAGGAGCCCCAGAATCTCCACGTGCGTGGGATGGATACCAACCTCCTCCCAGGTTTCGCGTAGGGCGCCCTGTTCCGGTTCCTCTTCCGGGTTAAGGACGCCGCCGGGAAACGATATTTCTCCGCTGTGGTGCAGCAGGTGGTTGGTCCGTTTGGTGAAGAGCAGGTGGTATTCGCCGTTGCGCAGGAAGAGCGGCAACAGCACAGCGGCAGGCACCGGCCCTGTCTCCATGGTCCTGCGGCTGCGGGCCGCCAGGGCCGTGCGGACGCGTTCCGGCAGGTCCATCTAGTGTCCTGTGCGGCTGGTTCGCCGCAGTAATTCCGAGGTGTTTTGGCTCCTGGTTCGGCACGGCGACGCGGGCATAACAGCACTATGCCGGGGAGCCATAACGTAGCCAGGGTCCAAAAGAACCGGAATTGCAAGGAATGAAGGAGCCGTACCGGACATTAGAGCAATGGCTCCCTGGTCAGGCGCTTCAACTCGGCAATGGTTGCGGCGTAGTCAGGGCTGCCGAACACAGCGCTGCCGGCCACGAAAACATCCGCGCCGGCATGGGCGATACGGGCGATATTGGAGGCCTTGACGCCGCCGTCCACCTCAAGTTCCGCCTCGCCGCCGCGCCGGTCGAGCATGGCGCGCAGGGCATGGATCTTGGGCAGGCACGCCTCGATGAAGCTCTGGCCGCCGAAACCGGGGTTGACGGTCATCAGCAGCACCTGGTCCAGGTCGGCAATCACATAATCCAGAACGTTGAGCGGCGTGGCCGGGTTGAGGGAGACGCCGGCCTTTTTACCCAGCGACTTGATCAACTGCACGGTGCGGTGCAGGTGGCGGACCGCCTCTGCATGCACCACGATGATGTCGGCGCCGGCGGCAGCGAAATCGGGGATGTAACGGTCAGGGTTTTCGATCATCAGGTGCACGTCCAGCGGCAGGCTGGTCACCCGACGGGCTGCCTCGACGATCAGCGGACCGATGGTGATGTTGGGGACAAAGTGGCCGTCCATGACGTCGATATGGATGTAATCGGCGCCGGCAGCCTCCACGGCGCGGATCTCATCGCCGAGACGGGAGAAGTCGGCCGAGAGGATGGAGGGGGCGATTTTTTTCATAGGTAAAACTCCGGATTCGTTTTTGCCACGGAGCCACAGAGACTCGGAGAAAAGCTGAAAACCTGATTTACTGGGATGAAAGGGATGCACATCGGATAATAGACTTCAAAGCAACCCCGAAAGGATTACGGTAAAACGAAGTGGTTATCCGGTTCATCCTTGTCGTCCTGCCTTTGTTTTTTCTCTGTGTCTCTGTGTCTCCGTGGCAGATGTGTTTATGATTATACCTTTCGTAGACGCGCCGCGAAGAAACCGTCCATGCCGTGGCGATGGGGCCAGGCGCGGAACATCCCCTCGGTTGTGAAAAGCTCACGGTAGTCGGGAAAAAGTCCGTTCAGGTCTTCTAGCACATAATCGGGGTGGCGCGAAAGAAAATCCTGTACCACCAGTTCGTTCTCCTCCCGGGAGGTCGAGCAGGTGGAGTATACGAGAATACCGCCCTTTTTCAACATGGTCGCGGCATTGGCGCACATGGCCTTCTGGGCGGCGGCAAGCCGCTGGATATCGTCCGGTGTGAGTCGCCATTTAGCCTCCGGGTTGCGGCGGATGACCCCCAGGCCGGAACAGGGCGCGTCCAGAAGAATCCGGTCGAAGAACCCGGTAGGGAGTGTCTCGGGGCGGTGCAGGTCGGCGGTTGCGACGGTAAGGCAATCGATGCCGAGCCGTTGGGCCGCTTCCCGGATCAAGGGCAGCTTGGCACGGGAGATATCCGTGGCCAGCAGTTCGCCGCTGTTTGCCATCAATTGCGCCAGGTGGGTCGCCTTGCCGCCGGGCGCGGCACAACAGTCATGCACCCGTTCGCCCGGCTGCGGGTCCAGCAGCAGGGGGACCATCTGGGACGCCTCGTCCTGCACGGTGAACATGCCTTCGCGGTAGCCGGGAAGGGTGGGGATCTGGTGCCGCCCTTCCACCAGGATGCCGTGGGGGGAGTGGGCACAGGGCACTGCGGGAACGCCGCTCTCCCCGAAGAGGTGCAGCAACCCGTCCCGCGTCGTCCGCAGGGTGTTGGCGCGCAGGGTCAGGGGAGGTTGCCGGGAGGACGCCTCTGCCAGGGACTCTGTTTCCGGAAAGCCAAGCTGGTCGAGCCATTGGGCTGCGAGCCATTCCGGCAGGGAGTGGCGGGCGGCAATCGAGGCGGCCGGAGCAGAGACGGGGTCGGGAAAAGTAAGGGCATCCTTGCGGCGCAGATAATTGCGCAGTACGGCGTTTACCAGGCCGCTGGCCCGGGGAACCATCTCCTTGGCCAGGTTGACCGACTCGTTAACGGCAGCTGATTCGGGGATCCGGTCGAGATAGGCAAGCTGGTACAGCCCCAGGCGCAGGATCGTCAGAGGCTGGGGCTGGAGCGTATCGAGCGGTTTATCCACAAGCTGCGCCAGGAGGTGATCGAGGCTGCCCTGACGCCGGAGCACGCCGAAAACCAACTCCGGGAACAGCCCCCGGTCCGGCCCAGCCAACTGGCCCTTCTCCAACTCGCGGTCAATCAGCCGGTCGGCGTAGCCCCCCTCCCTGGCAATGTGGAGCAGGACCCGACAGGCGGCCTCACGGGGGTTGGCGGTGGTTGAATCCCGGCCGCTCAATAGCTGTGCGTCCGGGACATGTCCTGCAGGCGTGCCACCCGTTCAGGGATGGGTGGATGGGTGGAGAAAAGCGTCATCAGTCCGCCGCCGGTCAGGGGATTGACGATGAACATATGGGCCGTGGCCGCATTGGTCTCCATGGGTATACGCTGATTGGCCATCTCCAGCTTCTGCAGGGCGTTGGCCAGGGAGAGCGGATTGCCGGAGATGCTTGCCCCGCCGGCATCGGCGCTGAATTCGCGTGACCGGGAGATGGCCATCTGCACCAGCATGGCAGCGATAGGCGCCAGGATGGCCATGAAGAGCATGCCGAAGACGCCGCCTCCCTCGTCGTCATCGCGCCGGCCGCCGCCGAAGATGGCGGCCCATTGGGCCATGTGAGCCAGGTAGGTGATTGCACCGGCAAAGGTGGCGGCAATGGTCGAGATGAGGATGTCCCGGTTCTTGACGTGGGTAAGTTCATGGGCCATGACACCGGCCAGTTCATCATCGCCGAGTATGCGCATGATGCCGGTGGTGGCGGCCACGGCGGCATGTTCCGGGTTGCGGCCGGTGGCAAAGGCGTTGGGGGTTTCGGAGTCGATCAGGTACACCTTGGGCATGGGCAGGTTGGCCCGCTGGGCCAGGCGGCGCACGATCCCGTAAAAGCGCGGGTCATCCGCCTCTTCGATCTGCCGGGCGCCGTACATGGAGAGGACGATCTTGTCCGAAAACCAGTAGGAGAAGAAGTTCATTCCGGCGGCCAGCAGAAAGGCCATGGTCACACCGTTCCTCCCCCCCAGGGTGCCTCCGATGGTCACCAACAGGACGGTTAAGAGCCCCATGAGAAGGGTTGTCTTCAACATATTCATCTGAGTACCTCGCAACGTTCAAAATAGGCAGGTCGATCTATCTAACTCATAATAATCATAGCCGCTGAAAAGCGCAAGGGAAGGGCGGCCGCGGTTGGCCTAACCGGCTAAAAAACTTGACAAGTGCGCTATGACGATGCTATTTAACACGTTCACATTTTTTAGACTATCGGAGGAGACAATGGAACGTACTTTTGCCATCATCAAGCCGGATGCCGTCGAGCGCAATCTGGCCGGAAAGATTCTGGACAGGATCGAAGCCGCCGGTTTCAAGATCGTCGGCATGAAGAAGATCAAGCTCTGTAAAACTCGCGCGGAGGGGTTCTACTACGTGCACAAGGAGCGCCCCTTCTTCAACGATCTGTGCAGCTTCATGTCGCGCAGCCCGGTGATCGTGCTTGTGCTTGAAAAGGAAAATGCAATCGCCGATTGGCGCACCCTGATGGGTGCCACCAACCCGGCCAACGCCGAGCCGGGCACCATCCGCAAGGATTTCGCCGTCAACATCGAGGAAAACTCGGCCCACGGTTCCGATGCACCCGAGACGGCCACCTTCGAGATCCCCTACTTCTTCAGCGCACTGGAACTGGTGTAATTACACTTTTCCCGAAACAGAAAAGGCCCTTCGTTTGGAGGGCTTTTTTTTTGTGAATCGTGAATGGTGAATGGTGAAGGTCTGTTCTTTTACCATTCATCTATTCACGCCTTTCGCTATTAACCATTCACGTTTCACCATTCACCATTCACGCCTCAAGCCTTTTCTCGACGATCCGACGCGCTTCGCCCAGCGGATCGCCCGCCCCGTCAACCCAGTGGATGGTCACACCCTTCCGCTCCATCCTGCGGAACCAGGTCTCCTGGCGCTTGGCAAAGTCGTGGATGGCGCTCTTCAATCTCTGGAACAGGTCGTTCCGTGTCATCTCCCCCCGCAGAAAGGCACCCACGAAGCGGTATTCCAAACCGTAGTAATCCAGGCGCTCCCAGCCGATCCCCCTGTCGTGGAGCCGCTGCACCTCCTCGATCATGCCGCTCTCCATCCTCTGTCTGAGGCGTTCCGTAATCCTTCGCCGCAACTCGCCCCGCTCCCAACGTATGCCGATCACCAGGGGCCGGATGGGGGGGAACGGCTCCGGCTCCGTTGTCCGGCTCTGCTCGTGGCGGGCGATCTCGATGGCGCGGATGGTGCGCTGCCGGTCCGCGAGGTCGGTAGTGTTGTGCTGCCCCGGCCGCAACTCCCGCAGCATGGCCGCCAGTTCGGCGTTGCACCGTGCGGCCAGCTCCGCCCGCAAGGCTTCGTCCCCGGGCGCAACCACCAGCCGGTAGCCGCGCAGGGCCGCGTCCAGGTACATGCCGCTGCCGCCGCACAGGAGCGGCAGGCGGCCGCGGGCCGTGATCGAGTCGAACGCCTCGATAAACAGGCGCTGAAAGGCGAAGACGCTGAACTCCTGGCCGGCGTCGAGGATGTCGATCAGGTGGCAGGGGATCGCGCCGTACTCGTGCAGGTCCTTGCCGGAGCCGATATCCATGCCGCGGAACACCTGGCGCGAATCTGCCGAAATGATCTCGCCGTTCAACTCCCCGGCAAGTGCAACGGCCAGGCGGGTCTTTCCCGAAGCGGTCGGGCCGAGGATAGTGAGAAGGTTGAAGGGGGAAAGGGCGTCAGTCATGGGTGGCGTCTTCCCCATGCAGCCTCGCGAAGACCGTTGCGGCGATGGTGGGGTTCATCCCCTCTACCGCCGCGATCTCCTCCACGCTTGCCTCCTTGAGCCGTGGCAGGCTGCCGAAGTGCTTAAGCAGCGCGGTGCGTCTTTTGGCACCGATGCCGGGGATCCGCTCGATGCCCGAGGTGACGCCCGCTTTGCCGCGCAGGGTGCGGTGGTACTCGATGGCAAAACGGTGGGCTTCGTCGCGAATGGCCGCCAGGAACAGCAGCGGGGCCGAGTTCTGGCGCAGCACCACCGGGTTCTTGCGTCCCGGCAGGAAGACCCGCTCGTCGCTTTTAACAACCGTGGCCGACTCCGCATCCCGGACAGTGCGGCTCTTGGCCAGGGATACCAGGTCGAAACGTCCGGCCAGTCCCAGACCGGCGACGATCTCCAGGGCCGCGTTCAACTGGCCGATGCCGCCGTCCACCACCACCAAGTCCGGGAGCCCCTCCTTGGCCACCTTCTCTTCACGGAACCGGCGGGAAAAGACCTCGGCCAGCATGGCGAAATCGTCTTGCCCCTCCACGTCACGGATGCGGTAGCGGCGGTAGCTGGCCTTGTCCGGCCTGGCCCCGGCAAAGGCGACACCGCTTCCCACCGAGTGTCGCCCCTGGATGGTGGAGATGTCGTAACACTCGATCCGTTGCGGGATGCGCGACAGTCGCAGGCGTTGCCGCAGATCCTCCAGCACCGCTTCGGCCGAGGCGGCGGCCTCGTCCCGCTCGCGCAGGGCGGCTGCGGCATTCTTGCAGGCCAGTTCCACCAACTCCCGCTTGACGCCTCGCTGGGGCCGGGTGATAACGACCTTTCTCCCTCTGGCCTCGCCCAGCAGTTCGGCCAATGCTCCGGCTGCCTCGATCTCCAGCGGCAGCAGGATCTCGTCGGGGATGAAGGTCTCGCCGCTGTAGAACTGGTGCATGAACGAGGCCACCCCCTCGGCATCGTCCAACTCCCAGGTCAGATTGAACAGGCGGCTACCGTTCATCACGCCGCCGCGGATGAACAGGATCGCCAGCTCCAGCCGCGTTCCGTCGCGGAAATATCCAGCAACATCGCTGTCCCCGCCCCCCCGCATGACCACCTTCTGCTTTTCCACCGTGACCTCGATGGAGCGCAACAGGTTGCGCCAGCGGGTCGCCTCCTCATAGCGCATGGCGTCGGCCGCCTCGGCCATGCGCCGCTTGAATTCCGCCACAAGTTGCTTGCCCTTGCCCTCCAGGAACAAGGTGGCCCCCTCCACGAGGGCGGCGTAGTCGGCAACGGAGATCAGGCCGTGGCAGGGGGCGCTGCATTGGCCTATCTGATGGTAGAGGCAGGGGCGCTTGCGGGCCCTTCAGGCCTTGAGCGGGTAATGGCGTAGCGGAAACATGCGGGTGATCTGTCGCA
>JBEKFJ010000075.1:0-11406 GCA_050013355.1 Oryzomonas sp. | reverse complement strand
GTTGGGAAAAGGTCCCCCGCCGATATTTCCCAGGCTGCCCGCCGGAATGGTGATAAGCTGCCTGTCCGACAAAGCCATAAGCTTTGTGTCGTTGGAAAGGAGCGGGAAATACTGGGACCGCGCCGATACTATCTTCTGATCGCTTTCCGTCACCTTGCTCCGGGCGATTTTGAGCACCGAGTTCTGCTTCAGAGCCATTTCGACCGCCTGCGACAGCGTCAGGGAATGCTTCACCGGCTCTGCCGAGGCCTCCTTTCCCGCTGCAAGAAGAACACATGCTATGATCGCAACGGTGACGGCAGCTCCGTGCTTGCAGGCCTCATCCTTGGTGGAGCGGGATTTGACGGCCACAAAGATGACAGGAACGACCAGAAGCGTGAAAAACATCGAGAAGATGAGGCCGAAGGCGATGACGCTCGCCAACGGGCTCCAGAGGCTCGACCCGGAGACGATCATTGGTGTTACCCCCACTGCGGCGGCCATCGTGGTGAGAAAAATGGGGCGCAGCCGCCTGGCCCCCGCGTCTCGCGCCGCCTGTTCCAGCGTTTCTCCCTCGGCGACCTTTTCGTTACAGTAGTCCACCAGGATGATTCCGTTTCTCACGACGATGCCGCACAGGCTGATGAGCCCCATGAACGCAGTGAAGCCAAAGGGGTTGTGGGTTATGACGAGCCCGAAGATCGCCCCGAAAAGGGTAAGCGGGATCGAAGCCATGACCACGAGCGGGTCTGAAATGTTCCTGAATTGCACCAGCAGGACCAGGAAGATCGCCACCAGGCTGATCCCAAGGGCAGCGAGCATCTGCGGGAAGGTTTCATCCTGATTATCTTTTTCGCCGCCGTAGGATATCCGGTATCCAGCCGGCATTTCCAACGCCTTGATCTGCGGCGTTGCCTTCTCCAGGATTTTCGAGGCGTAGTGTCCCGGCTTCGCGAAAGCACGGATCGTCAAGGTGCGCACCCCGTTTCTGCGGACGATCCTGCTGGTCTGCCATTCAGGTGCGAGTTGAGCAACAGCGCGGAGCGGGACCCTGGCACGGGTCAGTTCCGAGTTGAGATAGGTATTTCCGATATCCGCGAAGTTCGAGCGCGAGGCCTGGTCAAGTCGTAGCTTGATCGTGACCGGGCGGTCCCCCTCCCAGAAGGTGCTGACCGCGGCGCCGTCGAATGCCCCGGAGAGGGTTTGCGATACCGACGCGTCCGTTATACCGAGACGGTTCGCCAGCTCGTTGTTCACATTCACGTCCACCCGGTACGAATCGTTGAAGTAGTCACGGAATACATAGTCGGCATACGATACGCTCTCCAGAATCCCCTGCACTTTTTCCCCCAGTTGCTTCAGTTCCCCGATGTCGTCGCCGGAGATCCGTACTTCGATGGGCGCTTCCATCTGGGCCCCCTGCTGGAGTTCCTTCACGATCACCATCGCCTCCGGCGTAAGTGCTGCCAGTGATGGGCGGAGTTCCTTCACCAGCCGGTCGGTATCCTCCACCGACGCGGTATTGACGATGAACTGCCCATAGGCCCCGTCGGGCTGCTGCGGGTTGACGTTGTAGTAGAATCTCGGGGCGCTCTGCCCAACGAAGGTGGCATAGTGGGCAATTCCTTTGCGAAAGGCGAGTGCCTTTTCGATCCGCCCCATGACTGCGTCGGTCGCTTCGATCCGCGTTCCCTGGGGCATCCAGACGTCGATCACGAACTGGTCGCGCTCGGCCGAGGGGAAGAACTGCTGCGGCACAAGGGCAAAGAGTATGACCCCGAAGGCAAACGCACACCCCCCGAGGGTGAAGGCGAGCCACTTCCTTTTCATGAAGATGTTGATCCCTACCCCGTATGTATCTTGGAGCCGGTCCAGCAGGCTCTTCTTTTCCTTGCCATGGGTCTCTACGGCGTCATGGTCGTGCAGCCCCTTCTTGATAAACGTTCTGCAGAGCAAGGGGGTCAGCATGACCGCCACCATGAAGGAAACCGCCAAGGCGATAGCCACGGTGATGGGGAGCGCCATGATGAACTCGCCGACCGAGCCGGTCAGGATCAGGAGCGGCAGGAACGAGGCGATGATCGTTATGGTCGCGGTGAGGACCGGTACCAAGACGTCGCTGGCACTCCTCCAGGCCGCCTCGGCCTTTGGCACCTTGTGGTCCAGGAGTTCAACGTAGTTGTCGGCGATCACGATGGCGTCGTCCACCACGATCCCCAGGACCATGATGAGCCCCGCGATGGAGACCTGATGCAGGGCGATGCCGAAGGCATTCATGGCGCCGAGGGTACCGCACAGGGTTACCGGTATGGCAAGGGCGGCAATGAGAGCTACACGCAGCGGCAGCAGTACGATGGTGACGATGACCACGGAAATGATGGCCAGTAGGAATTCGTGGCTCAGCTTCTCAATCCGCTCTTTGACCACCCCCGGCTGGTTGGCAACCAAGTCCAGTTGCACGTCGGGGGGAAGGACCACCTTGAGACGCTGGAATACCTTATCCAATTGCTCGCCCAGTTCGACAATGTTCTTCCCCTTCTGCATATTGACGGAGAGGAGCAGGCACGGCTCGCCATCGTAGCGAACCATGAACGTCGGGTCCTCATAGCGGCGCTCCACGTTGGCGAAGTCCTTGATGTAGAGAGGGTGGCCGTCCTTGGAGACGTCGACGAGCACGTTCCGTATCTCGTCCTCGGTATTGAAGATTCCCGTGGTCCTCATGGGGATCTTCGACCGGTCGGCGTCGAAATTCCCTCCGCTCTGGATGGTGTTTCGTGCTCTCAGGGCATTCGCTATCTGGTGCGGATCGGCAAAATACTGCGAGATCCTTTCCAGGCTGCCGGTGATACGGATTTCTTCCGATTGGTTTCCATCGGTGGCTATTTTCCCCACCTCGCGGACGGTGCGCATTTCGTCGTGAATCTTGTCCGCAAAGTCCCTGAGCTCCCGATATCCGTAACGCTTACCGTGGACGGCTATCAACATTGCTACGGTATCGCCGAAATCGGAATCGACCACCGGCCCCATGACCCCGGAAGGGAGTTCAGTGATCTTCACCACGTTCAACTCGTGGCGCAGCTTCGCCCAGAAGACATCGGCATTCTTGACGTTGTCTTCCAACTCGACATTGATAATGGCGACGCCGGGACGGCTGGTCGAATAGGTCTTTTCCTTCCGCACCTCCGGGAACTTGAAGATGTGTTTTTCAAGGGTCTTGGTTACCTGTTTTTCCACCTGCTCTGAGGTCGCTCCGGGGTACATAGCGGCCACAAGCCCGGTTCTAATGGTGATCGTCGGATCTTCCGTCCGTTGCATTTTCAGGAAGGCATGAACACCGATCATTACGATCATTGCCGTCAGTATGAGAGTGACGGGTGGATAGCGAAGCGAAAACTTTATCGGATTCATACTATTGTTCCTCTCGCGGTCGGGGTTTATTTCCGGCCCGTCTGTTCTGTTGCCGATACGGTCAGTCCATTTCTCAGCTTTGTCTGCCCTGCCAGAACGATCAGTTCGTGACCTTCAAGACCGCTCATTATCTCGACGTCCTTATTGACTGCTGCACCGATTTCCACACGTTTGGTGTACACGCGCTTCTGGTCGGGGTAGTAGACGTATACTTGCGTGGCTCCCTGCGGGTCACGCACCACGGCATCCCCGGGAAGCGTCGTCATGGAGACCGTCCGGTCGCCGCGGATTCTTGCTTCCGCCACCATCCCGACGCGCAACTCGTGCTCTCGATTTGCAACACTGATCCTGGTCATGTAGGTTCGTGTGTTGGGGTCTGCAGAGACGTTGATGACACGCACCGTCCCCTGGAATGACTTTCCGGGAAGGGCAGGGACAGTGATGTCCGCTTTCTGGCCAATCCTGACGAGGTGCACGTCCGTTTCCGGCACGCCGATATTTACCTCCACCGGGTCCATCTGGACGATCTCGAAGACCGGGCGTCCCGGAGAGGCGGTGTCGCCGGGCTCTACCGACCGTTTCGCGATGTAGCCGCTAGTGGGAGCATACAGGGTTGCATCCGTTAGATGTTTCCGGGTCAGTTTTTCCGACGCAACCGCCTTCTCGTACTGCTGCATGGCGGAATCATAGGCAGCCTTGTATTTCTGGAAGTCGTTGGGCGCCAGGCTTTTGGAGTCGTAGAGCATCTTCATGCGTCGATACTCGTCCTCGGCCCGCTCGAATCCGATGCGGGCCTGATCGGCTTGCGCCTTGGCAGCCGCTAACGGCAGCTGGTAATCGGGCGAATCGATGGAAGCGAGAACCTGCCCCCTTTTTACGTATTCCCCCTCCCGTGGCCCCACGAATACCACCTTGCCGGAAACGAGGAAGCACACCTGCGAGGGGGAGTTCGGTGTCGAGACAGTGCCGCTCACTGAGATGGCCTCCCTCTCCTGAACCCTCTGGATCCTTCCCACGGTCACGGGGACGGCTTCGCTGTTCGATTCCTTCTTGTGCGGCTCGCCAGTGCAGGCGGTGAGTGAAACTCCCAACAATGACAGGCCTACGACCTTTAGAACGGATGTGAGACTACTTTTCATGGTTGATGCTCCTTTTCTTAGAATCCAAATCTTTGCCTACTCGTCTTCGGCGGTATCAAATGAGGCTGGGATTTCAGTTAAGAATATTATTTTTGTCGATAATTTCTTTTTTGTCGGACTTTAAAAGCAAGAAGTGAAGCCAGGAGCCACATGACAGCAAAGAATAGAATTACAAGTTCCACGTTCTTCTCCTTCTCAGAAACGTTGGGCCAGTTCCAAAAGCATGCACCGAACTGCTTGGTACTCTTCTTTAGATCCTTGCTCCAAGTCGTCACCCAAAAGAAGCACCTTTTCTTGATCTGTCACACCAAAAAAGTTGAGTACTGAATTCAGATAGGCAACGCTCTGGTCTTTCTCCTGTACGAACGTGTAAGGCGAACATGCGTGCAGATGCAGGGAATTCCTGCGCTGATCGGGAAGTATGCTTTTTGCCACTTGCGAAGTAATTCGGTAGGTACGGTCAGGAATACAGATTGCTTCGATGTACATCTTGAACTCGGCCGGGAACCAAAGGTTGATGCTGTGGGTGACGAAGACATACTTGTCGCACCTGCGAAACTGATCGGCAAGACGCCAAAGTCTGGCAATCTTGTGCCGCTCTCCGTCCGAAAGAAGGCCGTAATCCTCACCGCGCTCGATCCGACCCCAGACGTTGAGCACGTCCTGATCGACTCGTTGGATGCTGTCTCGGTAAAGGTCGAGTACCTGCACCTCGTCCTTCGGATTCCAGCGAATGTATTCCTCAAGGAATTCATTGCCGAGAGAAAGGGTACGAGATCTGTCCTGATGCCTGACATTGCAGGTGACATAGAGGATGTTGGCCATGATGTTCTCCTTTGCATTGACACTGTCCTCTTAATAGCGATATGCGTGCCAACCTATTGAAATAAGTTATTTTAGGTAGTTACATAACCATATCTTAAATATCTGCGATATTTCATGTTTCTTGGTGCGGAATGTCGAGGAAAATGCATATAATGCGAAATATAGCGGATATTGACGGGAGGTCTAAAAAACAGATGGGGACAAAAAAGGAAGGGAGGGGCACGGCCAGGGAGGTGAGCGACAAGGGCATGGCCGGCCGCGACGAATTCATCAGGGAAATAACCCTCAGAATTTGCGGCAGCCTGGAAATAAAAGAATCGTTGCGCAGTGCATTCGAGTATCTGAAAGAGCATGTCCCCCTCGAAGCCTTGGTCCTAGTTATCATAGATGAGCGACTGGGGGCGATCCGGCGCATTGAACATGCCTCTGAAGATGTCGCTCTTCCTCCCCATCTCATCCCGCTACCTGAAGGGATGCCGCAGAAGATAGCCGCACGGAATTATTCAGAGCCATTTATCGTGGACATCGAAAAGGATGAGATTCTTGGCGCGCTCGCACCAATGGCAAATTTCGACGGGAACACGCACTTGATCGTTCCTTTGCGCATCAAGGGGGAGTTGATCGGGTGGCTTGTTTTGCGGGCATCGGGAGAGGGACGATACGGCGAAGAACATCTTGAACTCGCCGGCTGCCTTGTGGAGCCGTTTGCGATTGCCCTTGCCAACGCGCTCGCTCACGAGGAGGTACTCCGCTACCAAGCCATACTGTTGGACGATAAGCGCTTCCTGAACTGGGAGTTGCATGGTGACGCGGCAGACGGGATCATCGGCGGCAATACGGGGCTGCGCAATGTAATGGAGATGGTGCGCCAGGTGGCGCCGCTCAACAACACAGTGCTTATCCTCGGCGAGACCGGGACCGGCAAGGAGTTGATCGCCAACGCGATTCACCTCTCCTCACCGCGTAGGAATGGACCTTTCATCAAGGTGAATTGCGGCGCATTGCCGGAAAACCTGATCGACAGTGAGCTCTTCGGACACGAGAGAGGGGCTTTTAGCGGGGCGGTAGCCGAGAACCGGGGGCGCTTCGAGCGGGCCGACGGCGGGACCATCTTCCTGGATGAAATCGGCGAGCTTCCGCAGAACGCACAGGTACGTCTTTTACGGGTGCTGCAAAACCACGAAGTGGAGAGAGTGGGGGGGAAGCGCCAGATCCCCGTCAATATACGGGTGATCGCGGCAAC
This sequence comes from Oryzomonas sp., assembly GCA_050013355.1. GTDB lineage: Bacteria > Desulfobacterota > Desulfuromonadia > Geobacterales > Pseudopelobacteraceae > Oryzomonas. The sequence goes on along the minus strand of JBEKFJ010000075.1, from coordinate 4,812 downwards.
GCACCGCAACCTGCAAAGCATGGTGGAGAAAGGGAGCTTTCGCGAGGACCTCTGGTACCGGTTGAGCGGCTTTCCCATTGTCGTGCCGCCGGTGCGACAGCGGAAGGAGGACGTGCCGGCCCTTACCCGCCACTTCGTGACGGTCAGGAGCAGGGACCTTGGAATCGGGGAGCCCCCGTCAATCGCGCCAGGGGCATTGCAGAGGATCATGGAATATGACTGGCCCGGTAATGTTCGGGAGTTGGAGAATTTGGTCGAGCGTGAGCTCATCCTACATCGTGGCGGGCCTCTGACCTTCAGCACGATTCTACCGAGCTCAGAACAAAAGAACATGTCGCTCGCCGCCGGCAACAGCCATTCACTTTATCCACTCAACCTGGACGAGGCAAACGCAGTGCATATCTCAGAGGTTCTTAAATTGGCCAGGGGGAAGATCGATGGTCCCGGAGGCGCAGCCGAGATGTTGGGGATCAACTCAAGCACGCTACGTTCGCGCTTGAACAAGCTTGGCATCAGCTATCGCCGCCGGGATCGGGAAAGCAACTGATAAGAAACGACTAACATAACCGAAGGCATATGTACATTTGTCTGTAATCGATGGAAGGTAAATGCAGCATAGGCCTATCTTTTAGGTCTTTTTTTTCGTGTTAATTATTTTTACATGTTTATAGTAACCAGCTTTTTTTCAAATTCAGCCATGCCCCATTTTGCTTGCTTCACCGATCAGCCGGCAGCGCAGCTCATTCAGGCGGGAAGAGACCGAAACCTTGTAGCGATGAGGGTTTATGAAGCGCTGGCACCCTTGGGGGAGCAAGGCCAGTTCTCGCCGGCAGCGGGCGGTCATTGCTTCGAGCGGCTCATTGGCAACCGTCCGCTGACCTTCTTCCATCACCACCCTCCGCAGATCGGACAGCCGGGCTCCATAGGGAAGAAGCTTGTGCTGCAGCGGGTTGGTCGGGTCATAGACCGTTTCTCCCGGCTGCACATCATCCCCTTCCAGACAGATCACGTCCTGGATGAAAACGCCGTCCGGGCCGGTCGCGCGCAGGAGGCGCTTCTTTCCCGGCAGGGTCGCCTTTGCCATGTCGCTGGTCACCTTCAGCTTGGGGATGCCGTCCACCGCGACAAGCTTGTAGACGCCGCCCAAAGCAGCGCCACCCGGCCCGGAGCAGGTGGCCAGCTTGGTGCCCACGCCATAGATGTCCACCCGCCCACCCTCGTTGCGCACCGACTCGATCACGTACTCATCCAGTTCATTGGACGCCACGATGCGCACCTTTCCGAAACCGGCCTCATCCAGCATCCGCCTCGCTTCGCGGGACAGGTAGGCCAGGTCGCCGGAATCGATGCGGATGCCCCGCAATTCATGGCCCCGCTCCCGCAGTTCCTGCGCCACTATGATGGCGTTCGGCATGCCGCTCCCCAGGGTATCATAGGTGTCCACCAGCAGGATGGTGGCCTCGGGGAAGGCATCCGCATAGGCGCGGAAAGCGGTCAGTTCGTCGGGAAAGGCCTGAATCCAGCTATGGGCATGGGTACCCCGCACCGGCAGCCCGAAGGCCATGCCGGCCAGGACGTTGCTCGTGCCGCCGGCCCCGCCCACACAGGCCGCACGGGACGCGGAAAGCCCGCCGTCGGGTCCCTGGGCGCGCCGCAGGCCGAACTCGATCACCTCCGCCCCACCCGAGACTAGGCAAATACGCGCCGCCTTGGTAGCCACCAGGGTCTGGAAATTGGTTATGGTAAGGAGCGCGGTCTCCACAAATTGTGCCTCTGCCAGAGTCCCCTCCACCGTCAGGAGCGGTTCGTTGGCAAAGACCACTGTTCCCTCGGGCGGCGCGGCCACCCGGCCGCGGAAACGAAAGTCGCGCAGAAAATCGATAAAACGAGGGCGGAACAAGCCGAGTCCTGTCAGGTAGGCCAGCTCTTCGGAGTTGAAACGTAATCCTTCCAGGTAGTCCAGGGCGGGTTCAAGACCTGCAAAGACCGCATACCCCCCCTCAAAGGGATTGGTGCGAAAAAATAGGTCGAAAACGGCCCGCTTGTCCGCCATGCCTTCCTCCATGTAGCCGGCCAGCATGGTCAGTTCGTACAGGTCTGTCAAAAGCGGTGAGAAACGCATTACACCTCCCGGAAGGCGATGGTGATGGTCGGCGGTTTTCCTGATGCAGGGTCCTGAGGCGGTCCTTTTGTTAACCTGGATCCGTGACGCCTTCGCGGCGGATCGAGCGACATGCCGTGGCCCAATGCCGCCCTGAAGTGCCATGCCGGCTGTTTCGCGGGTACTCCGCCGGGTCAGAGCCCCAGCCCACTCGCCGGGACAGGGGCATTCCAAGCAAGAGGAACCGCGAAGGCGTTACCGATCAAGGTTACAGTATACCATGGGCGCGGACAGTCGCCCCTGCAACCACAACAAAAAAGGGAGATGCGGAATGAGTCCCGCAACCCCCTTTGGCCGTGCAGTGAAACGTACAGGTATTTTATCTCCAAGTCAAGTGTGCCCGAGAGCCGCTCATGACTGTTCAGGTTCAGTGATATCGCCCCCATTCCATCTGTAATCGCATTGAGGGGCCGGGAAATAAATGACCAATCATGACACGGCAACTTTTCGCTGCCGTCACATCAGAGCCCCATGTGCCAATTTAAGGCCTTTCTCTGGCAGTCGAGTACGGACAAAAGTGGGATGCCCAGCACCTCGAAGCACTCGACAGCCTCATCAAAATCGTTCTCCTCAAGCATCTTGGACAGGGAGAGCAAAACGCTCATCTCCCCCTTTTTCTCTGTCAGGGCGTTGCGGATATCGTCGGAAAGCCCGAGACTTGTCACCACCTCCTCCATGGAAACCTCGTACACGTCTTTCAGCACCGAAAGGATGCCGACCATGAACGCTTCATCGGGAGAGCAACTACCGATGCGCGGCGGCGTGCGAGCCAGTTCCTCCATGAAGGTGGCCCGCGTCACCGCCATGTGCATGATCGGGTTATTGACACCCTGGCGGCCGTCGCCGGCAAAGAGGGCTAGCTGCACCCACCGCTTGAGCTGCTGGCGGCCAATGATGGTGATGGCGTGGCGGATGGTGCGAATCTTCTCATGCAGGCCAACGGATACCGAGTTGACCAGTATGAGAAGTTTGTAGACCAGGGCCGGACTCTCCTTGAAGGTTGCCTCTATCTCGCAAGTCTCGGCCCCGCTGGACAGTTGCTGCATCAGGGTGAGGAAACTGGAAAGGGCGTTTGCCATCCACTGTTTCTGGACCAGGGTGGGACGGGCAAAGAAGTACCCCTGGAACAGATCCATGCCCAGACTGCGACAGCGCAGGAAGACGCCCCGGGTTTCGACCTTTTCGGCCAGCAGCTTGACCGGATGGCGTCGGAAGCGCTCTACCATGGCAGGGAGCCTGTTGAGGGAGGTTTTGAGGAGGTCAATCTTGACGATCTCAACCAGGCCGTCGTAGAGCGGTTCAAAAGAGGGGTCATATTCGTGGTCGTCCAGGACCATCTGGTAGCCGCGGGATTTGAGCGTCCGGCACCGTTTCACGACCTCGGGGGTGAATTCGATGGATTCCAAGAGTTCCAACCCGACCCGCTCGTGGGGTAGAAGTTCGATAACGTCGCTCATCAGAAGATCAATGTCAACATTGACAAAACCGTGCTGCTGGCCGAGGAGCGTTTCGATGCCGATGGCCGAGAGGGTGGTGAGGATTACCTGGGAACTGGCCCGGATTGGACTCTCGAACCGAGCGGATGAGACTGATTCCGACGACCTGAAGAGCAGTTCGAAGGCCACGATCTCTTCCCGCCCGTTCAGGATCGGCTGCCTGCCGATCAGGTATGCTTCATCATACATAGTTTTGCCTCTGTCTGTTTTTGGGTGCCCATTGGTGCGCGAACAGCCTCTATCCCAAGGACACCACGGTCAGCCATTTTCGCCAGAATGCCGTCAAGCCAAACGTTATGGCCATGTTACAAAAAAAGGCCCCCCTTTTCGCATAGGGGAGCCTTGTCACAAATGGATATTTGTGTCATTTCGGCGGCCCCTCTATCCAATGCATGTTGGACAGGTAGCTTTGCGTCGCCAGGTTACCCTGGTTTTGCCCGTTCGATGAACTTAGTTTTTGAAATAGCACTACTCTAATAAAAATACAAGAGTAAAATATATACTACTTTCCACTCACCAGGTAAATGGCTAATTACCACCATGGGCAATTTTTAATACCCATGACACCGTCAATAATGCGGCGGCGGTTCCTCCTCCTCGGCACTGCGATTGATGGAAGGCGCCAGCAGGCGGAGCTGTTCGCGGATCAGCCTCAGCTCCCGTTCAAGCCGTTCAATGGCCCGCTCCTGGCGATAGACCGTGTCGTTCAATTCCTGGATGGTGTGTTCCTGCTGCATGAAGCGCAGCTCCAATTCGGTAATCCGTTCTTTCATGGTTCCCCCATAACAGGCTGTGAATAACCAAGGTTGTTCAAAAATAGCCAGATCGTCGCACCCGCAGAATGCCCAGAGGAGGCGTAGCAGCGCTACGCCGCACGAAAGGGTTTTCGAGGACGGCGGCGAGATGGCTGTTTTTCAACAACCTCCTTTCAACTCCCATACGGTCATCTCGGCAATGGTATGCTGGAACTTGCGCCGGGTTTCACGAATTACAAAGGGAATATCCCGCGGCTCTCCCAGCATCCGGAAACGGGGTGCAAGCGCGCTGTTCAACCCTTCCAGCGAGGTGACGTTCTCACCCGCATCCTTGTACCCTCCAAGCCACTCCTCTTTTTTTGTGAATTCCTCCAGCCAGGTGTAGGGGGAGGTGATGACC
>JBEKFJ010000074.1:0-11449 GCA_050013355.1 Oryzomonas sp. | reverse complement strand
GTGATCAAGCAGTATCCGGGCAAGGACAAGGTCCCGGCAGCCATGCTCAAGCAGGCCATGTGCTTCAGGGCCATCAAGGATATCAAGAGCGCCCGGTACGTGCTGAAGAAGCTGGAGGAGGGGTTTCCCAAAAGCGAAGAGGCAAAGAAGGCCAGGGAGCTGCTGAAGGAGATCAAGTAGGCAGAGCGGTTAAAGCTAGTTCCCCCCTTTGGCAAAGGGGGGCAGGGGGGATTTGCTTTGAGTGCTGTCAAATCCCCCTCGGTCCCCCTTTTTTAAAGGGGGAAGACAAACAACACATTTGCTTTGGATATACTGATTTAGAAAGAAAGGGCGGCCCGCTGGGGTCGCCCTTTTGCTTAACCTGAGTGAAACCAATCCCCGGGGAGGGCCAGGAAGGGGGAAAAGGCTAGTCTGGGGGTGGTTGATCTCCCGCTACAGGACCCCTTTGGTGGACATGACCCCCTGCACCCGCGGGTCGAGTTGCGTGGCAATGTCCATGGCCCGCGCCACCGCCTTGAAGCATGCCTCGAGGATATGGTGCACGTTGTCGCCGTACATCACGTTGACGTGCAGGTTCAGGCAACAGTGATTGGCAAAGGCCTGGAAGAATTCCCGCGCCAGTTCCACGTCGAACTCGCCGATCTTCACCTTGGGGAGCCGCACGTTGTACACCAGAAAGGGGCGGCCGGAGATGTCCACCGCCACCGCCGCCAGGGTTTCGTCCATGGGCACCGTGGCCTGGCCGTAACGCCGGATGCCCTTCTTGTCGGCCAGAGCCCGCTTGAACGCCTCGCCCAGCACGATGCCGATATCCTCCACCGTGTGGTGGAAGTCGATGTCGATATCGCCGCAGGCCTCGATCTCCAGGTCGAAGAGGCCGTGCCGGGCGAACAGGTTGAGCATGTGGTCGAGGAATGGGACCGAGGTGCAGATCGAGGTCTCCCCGCTGCCGTCCACTTCCAGGGCCAGCTTGATCCTGGTTTCCTTGGTAACCCGTTCTATCTCAGCGCATCGTGACATATGACCTCCTAAACTGGTGCCTTGCGAAAATAAATCGTTCGGAAAGTCCCCCCTCCCTTGACGGGAGGACCCTCTGGGGCCTAAAGGGGCTAGGGGGTGGGTGAAGCTGCAACATGCTAATTCCATGGCAACCTCCCCCCCACCCTAACCCTCCCCCGCAAGGGGGGATGGGACTATTAAATTCACTAACGTGACTGTTCCAAGGTACTACCCGATTTCCTTGATGGCCGCCAGGGTTTGCTCCATCTCTTCCCGCGTCCCGATGGAGATGCGCAGGCCGTGGGCCAACAGCGGGTCGGTCAGCAGGCGCACCAGGATCTTGCGGCTGTACAGGCCGTCGTAGACCCGCTTGCCGTTTTTGTCGGGCGGGGCGGCGAAGACGAAATTGCCCTGGGACGGGACCACATCGTAGCCGATGGCCGTCAATCCCTGGGTGAACCACTCACGGGTCTCGCGGATGCGGGCGCAGCAGTCGCGGAAATAGGGCTGGTCGCGCAGCGCGGCCACGCAGGCCGCCTGGGCCAGGCGGTCCAGGTTGTAGTGGTCGCGGATCTTGTCCAGGGCCGCGATGATTCCGGGCCGGGCGACGGCCAGGCCGAGCCGCATGCCGGCCAGGGCGTAGCTCTTGGAAAAGGTGCGGGTCACCACCACGTTGTCGTATCGCTTCACCAACTCCAGGCAATCGGCTGCGGCGAAGTCGGCATAGGCCTCGTCGATCACCAAAAGGCCGCTGCAACGCCGGGCCAGGTCCTCCACGTATTCCATGGGGAACGAAAACCCCAGGGGCGCATTGGGGGAAGTGAGGAAGAACAGTTTACCCTCGTAGCGCTGCGGGAAGTCGGCGATGCGGAACCCGTCAGTCAGGCCGAAACAGCGCACCCGCGCTCCCTGAACCTCTGCCAGGGTGGCGTAGTAGGAATAGGAGGGGTGAACGAGGCCGATCTCCTCTCCCTCGCCGGCGCAGGCCCGGATCAGGTTGTTGAGCACCTCGTCGGAGCCGTTGGCCATGATGATCCAGGAGGGATCGAAGCCGTACAGTTCGCCGGCCGCCTCGCGCAGCTTCGAGCTGGAGGCGCTGGGATAGGTACGCAGCGATGCGCCATCCATGCCCAGTTCCTCGTAGATGGCCTCCACGACCCTGGGTGACGGTGGATAGGGGTTTTCGTTGGTGTTCAACTTGATCCACGAGGCCACGTCGTCCGGCTGGAAGCCGGGCACGTATCCCTTCATGTCGCGTATGTTGGGTCGGAGCAGGTTCATAATTGTATGAGGAATATCACGCTTGGGCGTTGTGTTCAAGACTGAAACACGGACTAGTGTACTGTGCGGTTAGTTCGTACTCGTAATTCCGGCTATTTTGGCTGCTGCCGTCGTTGCTGCTCCTTGATGTAGACCCTGCTACACCTGCGTCGCCGCGCCTTGGCATCAGCCAAAATAGCAAAGGAATTACTTCCCACGACTAACCGCACAGTACACTAGGCGCCTGAAAAGTTTGTGAAGGGTGCGGGACGGGGACGGGATGAGAGGGAACAAACGGGGCAAAGTGTTTCGGGAATTCAGACGGCGGGCTATTAATTGTCCAGGGATTTACCTTCTGTCCTTGGAAAGCCGATCATATCGGAATATTTCCTGTCTTCCTTGAGAACGTGATTAAACAGCCACTCGCCGAGCAGAATAATCAATTCTTTCGAAGCTTCCAGATAGTTGTCATCATAGTCTTTCCGTATCATCTCGATTGATTCCGTGAACTCCCTGTGCTTCGCCAGATGATGATCGATATCCGGAACACACATCTCTTTCAGGTACTGTTCCTCCAACGATAGGTGGGATTTTGTAATTGCCGATAACTTGTCGATACTCGGTAAAAGGAAATTCGCTTCCCGGGAGTTCATAAGACTATCATACACGCTGTTAAGTATATGGAACATCTCCTGGTGGTGGCGGTCCAATTCCTCTTTGTTAACGGAATATTCCGGCTTCCAGTTCAATAACGGCACCATAAATATCACCTCACACCCCGTGGATCTTCAGCCAGAGACCTCTCAGGGTTCACATTCGCATACCCGCGAGCATGCAATCATGCAGCCATGTTTAATAACTTTCTTGCCGGTTGGGAAGGTGATGAACAAGACCAATAAAATAAAGGGCTTAAAGCCTGCTCAAGAATTTGCAAAAAAATAGTTAGTGTTTTGGCTCCAAAAGCAGGCTTATTGTTTACGTCATTTGGCTGTTGCTACTTGGGGTGGTAAGGCATTTGACAAGGTACTGTGATTAGAATGTAACGATACCCAAAAAACCACCCATTTATTGAGCGGTCTTGTCAACTATTCTTTCCGGAATACAAAAGTCATTTAGTTTCCGTCCGGAAAGGGTTCTTTTCCGTCCATGCGGCGTCAATCTTCGGGCCTCTATTTACTGCCCAGTTTCCGTTCGAGCCGCTCGATGACCTCGGCTACCGTGCCTTCAATATCGTCCCCACGAACGGTAAAGTAAAAATAGTGGCCGGTGTGGTTGGACCAGTCCAGGTCTTCAACCGGCAGCGGCGCCAGCAGGGATTCGATCTGTTCATAGGTTATGAACGGATCGCCGTCGGGCCACTTCCGGTCAAGCCTTGCCTGCTGGGCATCCGTCAGGGGTATCCGGTACGTTATGGAATAAACCTCCGCCTTCATGGCCTCTCTGATTCTCCTTTACGCTATCGGTTTTGCCTGCGTGAAACGGATTCATTCTATACTCCTGGGAATTCCGAAGGCAAAATAATTCCGGATACTTTGCAAAAAATCCTCAACCACCCCCTGACCCCTTTAGACCTTTAGGCCCTCTGGGGCCTAAAGGGAGGGGGGTGGTAGTCTTCACCATCAGGATTTGTCGAGGGTGGGCCGGGCCGATCCACTATCCTGAAAAATTCCCGGAATTGCATTGACGCTGGTTTGTTCCGGGTGGTATTGTTCCGACGTACGAAAATCAAATTATACCAATGCCAAATCAAGGCGCTATCTTCGTTGGCTCGTCTTCGGCTCCTCAACGTACTACCTGTACGCCCTCGTCGCCTCAATCCTCGCCGCCTTGATTTCATCCTTGATTTGAAATCGGTATACCAGGTGCCATCCCATGAAAAAATCGGACAATAGTTATTTCATCGCCAATCTCGGCCGCGTCAACCGGGCCAAGGAAATTCTCGGCAAAGCGCGCAATTCCCGCCGCGATCAAGCCGAACTCGATGAGATCGACGGTGAACTGGCAGACTTTGCGGCAAAGCATATCCTTCGCCAGTTCGGCTCCAAACTCGCCTACACGGTGGTTTACGATATTCCGGAATTCGGGAAAGTCCTGACACGGCACGGCGCAATCGAAGATCTCGGTGCGTTTCATCTCGGCGCAGTGTCCTGGAAGGGCGACGTGAGAGCCAAGGGAAGCCTTTTTCATATCCCGTATGAACTGATGGATTATCATGTCACCCAGATCGATAATGTCATGCACACCGAAGCCATCCTTTTCGCTTCAAAACTCCTCGACGTATCCGGCATGGACATGGTCGGGTTCGGTCTGAGCGGCAGCAGCGCCGTTGACTTGGCAATGAAGATAGCCCTGCAGTATCACAATAAGAACAGGGAGGATAAAAAGAGCGGATTCATCGCCATACGGGGCGGATACCACGGCTCCATCTCCACGAACCTCCATCTGGTAAAACTCGACCAGAATATCCGGAACATGAATCTGCGGCTGAAACTGCTTCCCAATCCGGCTGAAAATCCGAAATGGTACAAGAAACTGAACACGCACATAAAAAAACACGGCTCCGATATTGCCGGCATCATTGCGGAACCGGTCATGTTTTCAAGCGGTGTGTATGATCTGATCGAACCGCTCCGCATTGTCGTCGAGATCGCCCGGGAGAACGACATCCTGGTATTTTTCGACGAGGTCGTCACCTCCTACGCCAAGACCGGAAAGATGTTCGCCTATCAGCACCTGACGGAAAAATACGGTGAAAAATACCGGCCCGATCTGGTCACCCTTGCCAAGAACATCACCCGCGGCGCGGAAAGCCTCTCGGCCGTGATGCTCAACGCCAAGGTGGCCAAGGGGGTCCGGAAATTCGATGAATATTTTTACGGGTTTACCATGGGCGGCGCCCGTCGTGCCTGTCAATGGGCGTTGGACGAACTGATTCTCATGGAGGAATCGAATGCCCCGCGCCTTGCGCAGGAGCTGGGCGGCTATCTGTTGAAGCAGCTCGAACCTCTGGAACAGGAAGGTGCGGTGCGGCAGGTGCGAGGCCGGGGGCTGCTCGTAGGAATCCAGTTCCATTCACCGGAACAGACCAGGGCTGTAAGCACCGAGCTTCAGAAGAATGGCTGGGCGCCCTACACCGATAACGACCCCAACACCGGATGCGATTATATCAACCCGCTCTTCATGTTCAACGACACCCGTGAACGGGTTGACCGGTTTGTCGGGTCGTTGCGGGAGGCGCTGCGGAATACTGCCGGTAAGTAGGGGTAATTGACTGATCCGGTAGCATCGGGGATGCAATTAAGTATGGTGTTTTGAAGTTTAAGAATTAATCAGCGTTGTCCGGTTTAGTTTTTGCGGTAGAGTTAGGACCCTGCCTTATTCCCCTCACCTGGCCTTCGGCCACCCTCTCCCTAATGGAGAGGGGTTAATTCGTATCCCTTCTCCTTTAGGGAGAAGGTGCCCCGAAGGGGCGGATGAGGGGGATTTTGACTTGTGGCAAAAAGAACCATGTTACGGCCTGAGCCGATTTTTGTCATGATTTCAGTGACATTTTGTGGTCAGAACAAGGAACTGCGTAGGGAATTGCGTTGCTGTTCTTCGTGAGAACAGATAGTTACAGCGACATACATTCTTGGCGCGGAAAATGCTTATATTTCAGCTACATAAATTTTCACCACATACCTCTCTGTAAATAGCAAACCTAGGGTAACCTAGGGACGCAAAACCACGGGTCCTCAGGAAGAGGATAGCCGGGCTGCCAAAAAGAGGGCGCATATATCGTAAAAGACGCCCTTCTTGTTTCAAGAATCGGGCGTTTTTTTGTGCCCCGTAATCCGGGGAAAACCTGTTCCCTACGCTCAAGTTGAGGTATATATGTCAAAAGGTTGTCAAGGTAACAATAAGCGGCTTGAAGCCATCGGTTCCTTCGCCAAATCGATCGGCAAGCGGGCCAGGATCTCGTGCGAATGGTGTGCGAGCAAAGAGGATTTGCAGGTATGGGATTATCAACCCGACATGCCGCCCAACATGGATACGCTTGCATTGCTCTGTCGGAATTGCCGGGAACTGGCCGGCGGTAAAAAAGCCAGTACCAGCGAGTTACGGACGATTCGCAACGCTCTCTGGAGCAACATCACGGCAGTAGCCGCCGGAGCCGGGAAGATTCTGGTCCAGTGCGACGAACCATGGGTGCGGGGCGCTATAGACCAGAGCTTCATGGACGACGGCATCAAAACGCAGCTTTTGGATAAAATCCAAATGTAACGATGGGAAAATTGAAAACTAACTAGTTTCCATCCGGAAAACTCCGGATGAGAAACGAGCAGTTTTCGATTCGGAAAGGAGGGATTTTTCGTCCAGGCAAGGAAATCGAGGGATTGCGCGGAGGCGTACATCGGTACGCCGCACAAGCAAGCCCGAAGATTGACGCCGCATGGGCGGAAAAGAACCCTTTCCGAATCGAAAACTATTGCACGACTACGGGGGAGGACCCCTATGCAATGCCCTAACTGTCAGTTCGACCACGAGGATCAAACCACGGAATGCCTCAGATGCGGGATCGTGTTTGCCAAGTTCTTCCGCTATCAGGAGGCCGCGCGCCACATCACGGCGCCGACTCTCGTTGAGGAAGGGCAGCCTCAATCACTGCAGGGAGCGAAGGAGGAACTGAGGTACCGGCTGCTGGCGCTCCCTCTGGCGCTGCTGGCTGCCGGTCTCCTTGTAAACACGGCAGGCGGATTTGTCCGCATCTTCCTGAGCATGTGGGTCCATGAAGCGGGCCATGCGGTCACTGCCTGGCTGTGCGGCTTCGGCGCATTCCCCGGTCCCTGGTTCACGCCGGTATCGAGTTCCCGCATGCTGCCGGTGGCCATCGTGGTAGCCACAGTGCTCTGCTTTTGCATCTACCAATCCTGGCGGACAGGGCGGTCGGCATTGGTCGTAGGCGGGGTCGCTGCACTGACGGCACAACTGGTCTGCACAACCCTGCCCATTATTGAGGCAAACGCCCTGGTCATCTTTGGCGGCGACGCCGGCTGCCTGGTGCTGGGCAGTCTCCTTATGGCCACCTTCTATGCGCGCCGCGACAGCTCGCTCTATCGCGGCGCCCTGCGATGGGGTTTTCTTGTGATCGGCGCCGCCGCTTTCATGGATGCCTCTCGCACATGGTGGGGCGCCAGGAGCGACCCAGGGTTCATTCCATTCGGCGAAAATGAGGGGGTTGGCTTGAGCGATCCCAGCCGGCTCACCGAAGACTACGGTTGGGCCATGCAGACCATGGTAGACCGCTACGTCTGGCTGGGGGTTGCCTGCCTGGTTTTTCTCGCTGTCCTGTATGTGGTGGGGATTGTCCAGGCCCGCTCGGCAGTGCGCATGAAAGCGAGGAGTTCCCGTATTCCTGTCAAATCCCCGTCTCTGAGGGAAAAATGACGGGTCAGGTGAAGTTGACTGTTGTTGGAGATGTAAGAAACCGGGGTCTGATCAACGTCCGTTCTTCTGTTCGAGCTCGAGATCCAGATCTTTCAGGCGATTGAGACTCTTCTGCAACTCCTTGTTGTCACGGACTAAAGAATGGTTTCGCTCCTGCAGGGTTTTTACTTCGTGTTTGCTCTCCCGGAGTTGTGTCTGGCTTTGCACCCACCTGGTATTCAACACATCCCGGGCCTTGCGGAGGTCGACCACTTCGTCCAGGTACGTGATCAGTGGCGTTGCCTGCTGGGTCCAGTTGCTGTCGGGGTAATCTTTCTGCAATCGCGCCAGCAAGGCATGGGTTTGGGTGTCCCCATTGCCGTCCTCGTCCCCCAGGTGAAGCACGGCAAGCCGGAAAAGCGCCTCATCTGTCATCCCCGGCAACGGTTTGCCTGTAATGACCTCTTCCAGCAGAGTTTGAGCCTCCCGCTCATTTCCTGCCTTCAGGCTCTGCAACGCCCCGGTAAAACAGCTCTCCTCATGCCCAGGGGCGGCCTGAACCGCAGGGGGCTGCTTGTCGACCCTTATCGTGCTGCATCCCTCGCCAAGCGTCGCAAGCAGCAACAGCGACAACGTGATGATCAGTTTATGATTCATGAATGTCCGCCCCATTCGTGATTATGGGGTAATTAACGACAACGAGCTCCTCATTCCAAAACCAAGCTGATATTTATTATTACCACAAAATTTCATCGCTGCTCTTTCCTTGGATTAAAAAGGAGTTTCTTCAACGGGGGAATCAGGCGGCCTTCCTGAGTCGTTCTGCCACCCAAACCTTGATGATGGACTGCCGGGGGACCCCTAAGCGCTTCGCCTCCTTGTCCAATTGGTGGATCATCCACAGCGGGAAATCCACATTCACCCTCTTCTGCTCCTGGTCGGGCCGATGGGCCTTGGAGACGTCCAGATAGGCGGAAATATCCTCGTTGTCGTCGAATTTTTTATCAAACTCTTCAGCTTTCATATATATCGACCTCCTCTCTTGAAACGGAAAAGCGTCCCTGATTTTCGTGATATTATTGTTTTCGGAAGTTAAATATCTGAATCGTAGGGGCGAACTGCTGTTCGCCCACGTTGATTAAATGGAGAGGTTAAGGCTCTGATGGATGCCAGGAGACAGGAGTAAACTTCTTTTTTTGATGATGATGTTCCTGATGGTTGAAACTAATCCCCACGTTACCTGAATCAAGCGTTACAATCATCCCTGTGTGTTTATCAGGAGGTTCATCAGGATTGTTGCGCAATATGAAACCGCACATCTCCCCTACGTGTAAGCCATGCGGAGCGTCGTCACTCATTGTTATCATTGCTCTGCTAGGTGATATATCCACGAGCTCTGCTTGGTATGTAACCCCATCAAGTCCCTTTATAAGGCACTTTGATTCACTTTTGATCCCCATGATATTTATCCCTCAACCTGCTATACTACCACTTAGCTCAGACAATATGTAAACTTAATTTAGAAGGGGATAACCCCGTGCCATCATCACCGCCCTTCCATGACGAGCCACATCTCAAAGAAAGCATTCAACTGCGGCAGATTGAGTCCAACCGCCGCGAGTACGGTCACAAGTACGATTTGCTGACCTTTGCAGGTCCCGAACAGCTTGTTGCCGCCGCTGCAGAGCGAAAAGAACTGTTGCATTGGCTGGATCAACGCGCCGGTTTTGGGTACGCAGGTACCAAGGTGGATTGCAACGGCCTCTCTCCAGGTTGCCGGCGCTGTGGCGAAGGTAGCTGGTCCTGCCTGTTCATAAACGGCCGCTGCAACGGGCAATGTTTTTACTGCCCAACGGCACAGGACGATGACGGGCCGCCGGTTACCAATGGCTTGGCTTTCACGAGTCCGGAGGAGTATGCCGCCTATGTGGCTGTCCTGGGGTTCAGCGGCGTCAGCATCAGCGGCGGTGAACCATTGATGACGCCGGATCTGACCCTGGCCTACCTGAGCGCTGTTCGCAAACGTTGCGGTGATGGTGTTCATCTCTGGCTCTATACCAACGGGACCCTGTTGACGGCGGAGCTCTGCAACCGCCTGCGGGATGCCGGACTGGACGAGCTCCGCTTCGATCTGGGTGCTGTCCGCTATAATCTCAAAAAATTGCGCCTGGCGGTTGGCTGCATCCCGACGGTGACGGTGGAGATACCGGCGATACCGGAAGACGAAGGGTTGCTGAAACGAAAGATGCTTGAAATGGCCGAGGCAGGCGTCAATCACCTCAACCTGCACCAGATGCGCCTGACGCCGTACAACTTCGGCCCGTTGACGGAGCGGGGCTATGTCTTTATCCACGGCGAGAAGGTCACGCTGCTGGAATCGGAACTCTGCGCCTTGCGGATGGTTCGTTTCGGGCTGGAACACGGCATTCCCCTGCCGGTTAACTACTGTTCATTCCCCTACAAATGGCGTTTTCAGCAGGCGGCTGCCCGGCGTCGTGCGGCCCTGGCCGTCTGCGCTTCCGGCGAAGTGGTCACGGAACCCGGCTATCTGCGGACACTTTCAACAACGGGTGTACGCTACTGGGTGGCAGCTCTCCTGGATAATCCAAGCTACAGCTATCCCTTTGAAAAGATCATGCTGGAAACCGGACGCGCGCTGTATGTGGAACGACGACCGTTGACCCTGGAGTTGGAACTGTCGGATACTGAACGGACTGCTTTGGAGGCGGACCGGCCACCGGAGCGGGTAGCCGGTTTTGAGAGGATTGAGATCGGTTTGGCAGAGTATTTCTGATTATGCCTCTTCCTTGGGTGACACCTCCATTATTTCTTTGATCCTATTTGTTGTCTGTCCCCTTATTGCTCCCGGACGGAATCATTTTCTTAATAGCATGCTCATAGTCATTGGTTATTGTCTTCAGGTTACCCTTGACTTGACCTCGGGTATAAGACTGATACAGGTACCACGCTCCAATAAGAGCCAGTAGGATAATAATGATGCCAATTACGCCACCATGCTGGTTACGCATGGGTCCGGCCGGATTTTTAGTAACGATGCTCATGTATGTTCTCCTTGTGGTGTAATTTCACCATTATCCAGTTTATCTAAAATTTAGAACCTATCAGGTGTCAATAGCGGATTCTCGGAACAGCATGACTCCATTCTCTGTTTCCTTGGCTTTATACATTGCAGTATCGGCATTTTTGAAAAGGATATCAGCCGTTTTTCCATCTGCGGGATATATGGCAATACCGATACTGGCCCTTATGGAAAGAACAGTCCCATTAATCTCGTAGGCCTTGGAAATCCGCTTAACCATATTCTCTGCAAGTCGAGTCACGTCGGCTTCTTGTTTGACTTCCAACAACAGGCACACAAATTCGTCGCCTGCCCAGCGACTGATCATGTCTTCTTCGCGTATGGAAGACTTTAAACGGTCTGCCACCATTATCAATACCTTGTCACCTATATCATGGCCATAAGTGTCGTTAATGCTCTTGAATTTGTCGATGTCAATAAATAAGACCGCAAGCCCCCCGCCGTGTCGTTTTGCTTGGATCAACCCATTCTTGAGACCCTGTTCAAAAAACACACGATTCGGAAGCCCTGTAAGTGCGTCCTGAAGCGCAAATTTTCGTGTTTCTTCTTCTTTGGCCTGGGATTTTGATAAATCGTCGCGCACATCGGCCAGATCGGTCTTTATGTCGGCGAGTTCAGATTCGATGACTACTCGTTCAGCCATTTCATGGGCAAGTTCGGCGTTAACCTGATGCAAATCGTCTG
>JBEKFJ010000073.1:0-11540 GCA_050013355.1 Oryzomonas sp. | reverse complement strand
CTGATTTAATCGCTGATGCAATAAGGACGATGGTCATGGAAATTATAATTTACTCATCAGAGGTATAAGCAAACGGGGGGCAATCGTATGACAGATATGGCTATTCCACAACTTACGAAAAACATTATAACCTCTCAACCGATTGTCATACCTGTTTTTCACGAAGTGGCAATAAAGTTGTTACGAATGATGAATGACAACTTTTATAGCATCGAAGAAGTAATTATATTAGTGCATGAAGACCCGGCTTTAGCCTCACAAATGTTAAGACACGCCAACAGTACCTATTATTCCGGTAAGATACAAATTACTACCATTAAGGATGCTATCATACGGCTTGGCTCACAACAGATTGTAAATCTGGCTTTTTCTGCGAGTATGTCAAATACCAAATCTAATAATCCGATAATAAACTCACATTTGAACAAACTTTGGCATCATTGTCATGCCGTAGCAAAAACAAGCGCATATTTGGCATTAAAGACTAGTCGTGATAAGAAAATACCGGAATTGAATCATGATGAAGTATACTTGGCTGGATTATTACATGATATTGGTAAATTATACCTTTTGAAAGTAGTTGATAACCTGATAACGAATGATGTAATGCATCCTAATAACAGTTTAATAGATGAATTACTTGATGAGCTTAATATTGAGCAAGGTATTAAAGTAATGAAACACTATAATATACCAGAAATATATTCAAACATGTTAAGCAGACTTTTTGACATTAATTGGAAATGTGGTTCAAATGATTATTTTGTGGCAACTGTTAGATTAGCTGATAAAATGCATTATTATATAGAACATGGCATTGATATTGCTGATAGCAATAACACATCTGATGTTGTTGATGAAATGTTATTTTTAGATGTATATGATCTGCCGTTTGTATATAATTTGATAAAGGCCATTATTAATTGAATTATCACACTAATAATTTTGGCTGCCATGGCGTTTAACGCAGAGCTATGATCACTGCTAAATCAATACATATACTTGATATTTTATTTAGATTCGTATTAATTTCTATTATTATTGCTGCGTTGGGTTATTTGGATTTTATAACCGGCGAGATATCATTAGATATTCTCTATATGTTGTGTATAATAGTTGCAACATGGTTTACAAATACATATATTGGCCTGATATGTGTTGTAGAAGTTATTTTTGTTAAAGTAGTGGCTGATTACTATGATAATATCAGGGTAGGTTCTCATTTATATGAATGGAATACAGTAAATTACATTGTATTTTTCCTTATAACATGTTTATTGATTGGCAAATTGAAAAGTCTTTTGACTAAATAGTTTACATCAGGAAACTCCGGATGAAAACTAACTAATATACTGGAGGATACCAAATGTCCACACTACTTGAACTTACAGCCGATATCGTATCGGCCCACGTAACAAACATGCAAATGACCTCCGATGAAATGCTCCAGGAGATTCAAAGGGTACATGCATCACTGAAAGCCCTGGAAAGCGGAGCATCTGTCGATGCTGAGCCATCCAAGCCGCTGACCATTAGGCAAGCTTTCAAGAAGGATGAAGTAATCTGCATGGTATGCGGTAAAGGTGGATTCAAGACCCTCAAGAGACACATTGCTCAAGCACACGATCTTAAGCCGGGACAATATCGGAAACAGTTCAATATACCTTCCTCGATATCCTTAACAGCCAAGAGCTATTCCGAATCCAAGAAACAGGGTGCTCTTGATAGAGGGCTTGGAGATAATCTGGCCAAGGCCAGGGCTGCAAGGGCGGCAATGAAGGCAGATGCCCCTAAGCCCAGGGCGGCAAGGAAGAAATAAAGGGGATTGCGTGGTTGGGATTTTTTCCGGGGCCATCCATAGGATTCCGGTACCTCACATCTCCCTATGGGATCAGGCACCGGAATCCCTTTCAATGGTGCTCATGGTCGGAATGCCTTAGAACTTATCCGCAAATAAGCTTTGCGGTCTCGTATCTCGTCTTCAAGGCTAATTTCCCTGTCCTTCAGTCGTAAAATCCTCGACATAGCCCTGCTATGCCTGTGGTTTTACTTTGTCAGGCCAGGAAAATCAGCCCTAAATCCGAGCACGATACCTGACCAAAGTTATTTACGGACAAGTTCTTAGTCATATAACGTGTTGCCGGAGAAAATCTCATCAAATTTTTCATTGATGCCTTTGAATGCATCCAGAAGCAGCGGGTCAAAATGGTTCGGCTTGGTTCTGCCATCGCCCTTGGTAATGAGTTTAAACGCTTTACGATGTGAAAAGGGCGGTTTATATGAACGCCTCATGCGAAGCGCGTCGTAAATGTCGACCAGAGTGAGCAATCGTCCTTCCAGCGGGATTTCTTCACCCCGTTTCCCGTGCGGGTAGCCACTGCCATCCATGTATTCATGATGATGCAGGGCTATGGATTCAGCTTTTCTGAGGATTGGAGAATTGGAATTTGCCAGAATATTTGCGCCGATCCGGCTATGTGACCTGATGATTTCTTTTTCCGTTTTGTTCAATCTGCCCGGTTTGTTGAGAATATGGTTGGGAATGCCGATCTTGCCGATGTCATGCATTGGAGCTGCATAATAGATGAGTTCGACATCGTCTTCCGGCAGGCCGATAGTAACGGCCAGTAATCGGGCATAGTTCGCCATGCGGTTGAGATGGTTGGCCGTGTCCTTGTCCCAATATTCGGCGGCGATTGAAAGGCGCGTGATCGTTTCTATATACGAGTCCCTGAGTTCAAGGGTTTTTTGTTCCACCTCCTTCTTCAGCGTGAGGTTATAGCCTACGACGAAATCGTGATACTCCTTCAGTTTAAGCAAATTCCGAATTCGTGACAAGAGTTCAACATGATCGACCGGCTTGGCAATGAAATCACTGACGCCGGCTTCGAAAGCCAGCAATTTAAGTTCCCGATCAGAGAAAGACGTTGCGAGCACAATCGGGAGATGACGGTAAGAGTCATGGGATCGAAGGATTCGACATACCTCGACTCCGTTCATGACCGGCATCAGGTAGTCCAGAACGATCAGGTCACACCCGGCTGACGCAACAATGTGCAGAGCCTCGGCCCCTGTTCGGGCGACTACTACCTTATAACCGTTCTCTTGCAGAATGGTCCGGTACACCTCAAGATTGAGATTGTCGTCATCCACGCACAGTATGGTTTCGAGTGATAGTTTCATTCGGAGGCCTCACGACGGACAGCTTATCCTTGTTTATGATTCACCAATTATGCCGATTTCTCGGCAACATTCACTATAACTAATTGAAATAACGTCAAACTGAGGGGGTAAGATTCAGCTCCATCTCGATGTCATCGCCGTTAACCATGATAACCTTGCCCTTAGTACCTTCAGAGCGAACCAATCCATCTTCCACCCAGTTTAGAAGCTGCTGAACGGAAATACCATACCTGGATGCTGCTTCATCGACTGTGTACCAGCTTTTAGTCAATGACATGGCTCACTCCCGACACATGAATTTATTATCTATAATTATACCACCTCATTACAGGATAGCATAAAAACCTGATTCACTACCTTTGAAAAGAGGGGTAGAAGCCCCTGCCTGGGTTGCAGACCCCAGAAAATTACTCAACCATTTTTGCGGTTTTCAGTCTTACAGACCGACATCTGCTGCCGAGACGCAGAGAGAATCAATTGACAGCCCCAACTTCCCGAAGCCGAATCATGCCGAGACACTCAAACCTGTGCCCTACTGTGCCCAATAAAAAATATTCGTATCGCAACCCCTTGCAGATGCTTTTCATTCTATCAAGCTTCTTGGAACATGAAATCACCAAAAAAGCCGGGGCAGATTGTATCATGGCCGTGTCGTTTGCTATTTAGTGGGGAATGATGTAAAAATCGACATATGGATGATTTCACATGAAACTTTAACCCGACCAAGTAACTATTTATTGAGGTTGATTAAATGCCAGTTTACGAATATCGCTGTAATGCCTGTAACATTCAATTTGAACTTCGTCAAAAGTTCTCAGACTCACCTGCAGACCGATGCCCTAAATGTGGCGGGACCGTCCGTAAGTTAGTGTCAGCAGTCTCATTCAGCCTCAAAGGTGCTGGATGGTTCGGTGACGGCTATGGCACAAAAGCGGAGTCTACTAACTCAGGAGGCGATACAACTGCAGGACCTGCAACGGAAGTTGTATCAACAGACGCAACCCCGGCAGAGACAATAGCATCACCTGCAACTCAATCATCCGTTCCAACTCAAATGGAAACGAAGAGTACGGTTGCTGAGACACCGACTATCGCTAAAGATAAAGCTGAGGTAAAGTCACAAGGAGACTGACATATAATTTGACCAAAGCTCTTTTCAAAAATCAGGAGAGACCCCAGAGGGTCAGGTCTACTGAACCCAGAAAAGGGACGTCCCTCGAATAGTCACTAAAGGAGGTGTGGAGGAGGATGAAGCTTAATCTTTGAAGTAAGCAATTGCAGGTCTGATGATGAATAGAGCCGCAACAATAATAATGATCAATAGATATGGCATAACACATTCATGGAAGTAAGCACCCGCAGCAATCCCGAATAAGAAAGCACACCACTTCAACATCAACACATCCCACCAGTTCCATATTTTCGTTCTGAACAGAATCATGGCAATAATCTCCTAACCAGGGATTCCATGGACATCCGCAATAACCAACCGAAACAACCTCAAACTGATGGTGTAAGATTCAATTCCATCTCAATATCATCGCCATTAATCAGGTCAGCATCGCCCTCATCACCCTCAGAGCGGACCAACCCATTCTCAACCCAGAGCAGAAGCTGCTGAATGGAAACACCATACTTGGATGCAGCTTCATCGACAGTGTACCAGCTTTTGGTCAACGACATGGCTCGCTCCCTTAACATGAAATTATTATCCCGGAAATAGCATTTTCCGCAGAGCTATTCTTGTCTCATTTCCCCTCACCGTTCCGGATTTGAGATATGTGAAAAAACTCTGTGATTTCCTCTGTGTCTCTGCGTCTCTGTGGCAGAAGTGCCGATTTTGATTCATCCGTATTCACACACTCTCGATAAACAAAAGCGCCAGGTCCTCCAGGTACCGCACCACCTTGGCGAGGAACTGGCCCGCTTCGGCGCCGTCGGCGACCCGGTGGTCGAAGGTGAGGGAGAGCGGGAGGATCTTCCGGATGGCGATCTCCCCCCGGTGGACCCACGGCCGTTCGACGATGCGGCCGAATCCGAGGATTGCCACGTCGGGCCAGTTGATGATCGGTGTGGCAAAGACGCCGCCGAAATGACCGTAATTGGTGATGGTGAACGAGCTCCCCTTGAGTTCATTGAGCCCGATGGTCCGCTCCCGCGCTTTCCTGCCGAGTTCCTGGATCTCGGCTGCCAGTTCGATGATGCTCTTTCTCTCAACATCCCGGATAACCGGTACCATCAGGCCGTCCGGGGTCTCCACGGCAATGCCGAAGTGGTAATGCTTCTTGATGATGACCGTTTCCGTTGCATCGTCGATGGCGGCATTGAGGGAGGGATGCTCCCGGAGGGCGTGCTGCGCCGCCTTGATGAAGAACGGAAGAAAGGTCATGTGGGTGCCGCGGGCCTCCACTGCCTGCTGTTCGCGTTCCCGCAGTCGCCAGAGGTCGGTGACGTCGGCCTCCTCCATGGTGGTGACAAAGGCCGTCAGCCGCTGGGAGGCGATGAGATTACGGGCAATGGACCGCCGTACCCCGCGCAGCGGCAGCCGCTCCACCGGGCCGAAATCCTCGCCCGGGGGCTGAGCCGGCCCTGCGGATTGCTCCAGGTCTTCAGGCGTGATGCTCCCGTGCGGGCCGCTGCCGCGGACCCCGGTGAGATCGATACCCCGTTCTTGCGCCAGTTTTCGCGCCATGGGGGTGGCGCGCACCACTGGTTCACTATCCGGCTCAGGCAGAATGCCGACGATGCCGACCGATCTCGGTCGCTCGCCAAGGTCCGACTTTGGGATCTCTCCCTCGCCCGCAATCTCAAGCAGGACCTCGCCGACCCTGACCGTCTCGCCTTCCTGCCGGCGGATGCGGGCAACCGTCCCCCTGTGGGGCGACGGCACCTCTACCACCGCCTTGTCGGTTTCCACCTCGACCATGGCCTGATGCTCGGCAACCCGGTCGCCATCCTTAACCAACCATCTGCGCAGTTCCACCTCGGCGATCCCTTCGCCGAGGTCGGGTAATCTGAATTCGAACGGCATGTCAATACCTCATCACCTCGTCGATTGCACTGCCGATCTGCTCTATTGTCGGCAGGTAGCTGTCCTGGAGCTTCGACAGCGGCATGGTAACATCGGGTGCAGTTACCCGCAACACGGGCGCACGCAAATGGAGGATCGCCTCCCCGGCAATGGTGGCGGCTATCTCGGCGCCGAAACCGCCGGTCCGGGCCGCCTCATGGACGATGACCGCCCGACCGGTCTTCCTGACCGAGGCGAGCACCGTCTCCACGTCGAACGGGTTGAGGGTGAGGAGGTCGATCACCTCCGCGCCGTGGGTTCCGGCCGCCTTCAGTGCCCGCTCCAGCATGCTTCCCCAGGCGATGACCGTCACATCCCTCCCCTTGCTGGCCAGGCGGGCCCGGCCAAGGGGCAGGGTGTAGTCATTCTCCGGCACCTCTTCCCTGATGAGCCGGTAGAGCCTGGTCGGCTCCAGAAAGAGGACCGGGTCCGGGTCGCGCAGCGCCGCGAGCAGAAGCCCCTTGGCCGTGTAGGGCCCGGACGGCACGACCACCTTCAGTCCCGGCATGTGGCAGAAGAGCGCCTCGCTGCTCTCTTCGTGCAGTTCCGGCGCCTTGATGCCGCCTCCGTAGGGGGTCCTGACCAGCAAGGGGCAGGTGAAGCGGCCGCGGGAGCGGGTACGCAGCCTGACCGCATGGGTAAAAAATTGGTCGAACGCGGCGTAGATGAAGCCCATGAACTGGATCTCGGCCACGGGCCGGAGGCCATAGGCAGCCATGCCGATGGCCGCGCCGACGAGAGACGATTCCGACAGGGGCGTGTCGATCACCCGTTCGGCCCCGAATTGCTCCTGGAGCCCTTCGGTAACGCGGAATACACCCCCGTCCCGTCCCACGTCCTCGCCGAGGACGACGATCCGCCCGTCACGCTCCATCTCCTGGCGCAAGGCGAGGTTGATGGCCTGAACCATGTTGAGGTTCGCCATATTCAGTGCCCCTTCAGTTGCGCAGCCTGCCGTGGGCTGAGCGTTGCACAAGCGTGTTCGAACATCTCCGACACGGCAGGGGGCGGGACGGCTTCCATGGCCTGCACCGCCTCATCGACGGCCGCAGTCGCGCGGTTCTTCGCATCATTCCCGTACCCCTCGTTCCAGAGCCCCTGGTGTGCCATGTACCGCTCCAGGCGCAGGATAGGGTCCCGGTCGCGCCACGACGCCACTTCATCCGGGGATCGGTAGCGGGCGGCGTCATCCGCCGTGGTATGATCGGCCATTCGGTAGGTGAGGCACTCGATGAAGCTAGGTCCTCCCCCGTTTCGGGCCTTGTCGAGCGCCTCGGCCGTGGCCCGGTAGACGGCGAATACGTCGTTGCCATCGACCTGAACCCCGTCGAAGCCGTAGGCTATGGCCTTCTGCGCCAGGGAGGCGGCAGCGGTCTGCGCTTTCACCGGGACGGAGATCGCCCATTGATTGTTCTGGCAGATGAAGACCACCGGCAGCCGGAACACCCCGGCCATGTTGAACCCCTCGTGAAAATCCCCCTTGGAAGTGGCGCCATCGCCGAAATAGGCAACCGCGACCACCGGGTCGCGCCGGAAACGGGCGGCCATGGCAGCCCCCACCGCATGGGGGATATGGGTCCCCACCGAGACGCAAACAGGAAAGATGTTGAGATGGTCCGGCGTTCTCTGGCCGCGTTCGTCGCCGGCCCAATACTGGAAGATCTGCATAATGGGAAATCCGAGGGTGAGATGGACCCCCGTTTCGCGAAAAGAGGGGAAGACCCAGTCGGCGGGAGAGAGGGCCAGGGCGCTTCCCACCTGGGCCGCCTCCTGGCCCAGGATGGAGGGATAGGTGCCGAGCCGCCCTTCCCTCTGCAGGGCCAGGGCCCGCTCGTCAAAGATCCGCGCCAGAACCAGGGCCTCGTAGACGCGCTTGACCTCCGCCTCCGACAGGGCCGGCATGAGCGCTTCATCGACGTTCACGCGTTCATCGAGAACGCTCAGGCGTTTGACCGCAAAATTGGCGATTGTTTCCTCAGGCATGGCCGGTTGCTCGCATCTCAGGATATTAATTGGTGGTTAAATATCTGAATCGTAGGGGCGAACTGCTGTTCGCCCAATCGGGACGCATGCAATGCGCCCCTACACCTGGATTTGCATATTTAATCGCCGAAGCACTATGTTTTGCTTTGCCAATGAGTGTAACCGCCCCCGGCCGGATGTCAACGAAGGAGCTGCGTTGCGGTAGCAATAATTCCGATTATACTTTGTTGCAGAATTCGGCGTTCAAGGTTGAAGGTTGAGGATACGTGGGAAGTCTCATCTCTCATCTCTCTTCCCTCATCTGCCTAATTGCCGTTCAAAGGAGGAAGGGATGGAGGAGGGAGTTAGTCCGGGAGATCTGTTGCGTGCCGCCCTGGTCGAGGAAAGGCCGCTCCAGGTTGTGGGGACGATAAATGCATACGCCGCCCTGTTGGCGGAGCAGGCCGGGTTTCGCGCCCTCTACCTGTCCGGGGCCGGCGTGGCCAACGCCTCCTTCGGCCTCCCCGACCTGGGGATGACCTGTCTCGGCGACGTCCTTGACGATGTCCGCCGCATCACGTCCGCCAGTCGCCTGCCGCTGCTGGTGGATGTGGATACCGGCTGGGGCCATGCCTTCATGATCGGCCGGACGGTCCGGGAGATGATCCGGGCCGGTGCCGCGGGCGTCCATATCGAGGACCAAGTGGCGGCAAAGCGTTGCGGGCACCGGCCGGGAAAGGCCCTGGTCAGTACGGAGGAGATGGAGGACCGGATCAAGTCGGCGGTGGATGGGCGTACCGACCCGGCCTTCGTGATCATGGCCCGCACCGATGCGGTGGCCGTGGAAGGGCTCGATGCCGCCATTGAACGGGCCTGCCGTTATCGCGAGGCAGGCGCCGACATGCTCTTTCCCGAGGCGCTGACCGAACTGGCCCACTACCGGCGCTTCGCCGACGCCACGGCTGTCCCGGTCCTCGCCAACATGACCGAGTTCGGCGTCACCCCGCTCTTTACCATCACGGATCTGGCGGAGGCCGGGGTAAGCCTGGTCCTCTACCCCCTCTCCGCCTTCCGCGCCATGAGTAGCGCGGCCCTTCGGGTCTACCGGTCCATCCGGCACAACGGCACCCAGGAAGGGGAGGTTGAAACCATGCAGAGCCGCGCCGAACTCTACGCAGTGCTCGGCTACCACGGATACGAGAAAAAGCTGGATAAATTATCCTAAATCGGCAGTTCAGCCACAGAGCCACAGAGACACGGAGGAAATCACGGAGTTTTTCGAATATTCTCATATCCGGAAAGGTGAAGAAAAATGAGATCAAAAAGTTGTCTAACCCTCTTAAATGTTTATCTCTGTGTCTCTGTGTCTCTGTGGCAAATATTTATTTTGGGATTATTCGGAAAGGAGAAGAAATGAACGCATCATCATACAACCCCGGCCTGGAAGGGGTCGTGGCCGGACAAACCGCGATCAGTACGGTGGGCAAGGAGCATGTCGGACTGACCTACCGCGGCTACTCGATCAACGATCTTGCGGAAAAGTCCACCTTCGAGGAGGTGGCCCACCTCCTGCTGTATGAACACCTTCCCAACAGGGTGGAACTGGATGCCTTTCGCACCCGCCTGATCACCAGGCGCTGCCTGCCGCCGGGCTTGAAGACCGTCCTGGAGCAACTGCCGGCAGCGGCCCACCCGATGGATGTGCTCCGCACCGGATGCTCGGCCCTGGGCGCCATGGAGCCGGAGGGCGGGGAGAACGGCCAGCACCAGGTTGCGGAGCGTCTGCTGGCCGGCTTCCCCTCCATGCTGCTCTACTGGCACCACTACCACACCTGCGGCGAGCGTATCTCGACCAAGAGCGCCGAACCGGGGCTGGCCAGCCACTTCCTGCACCTGCTGCACGGCCAGCCCGCGACCGACCTGCAACGCCGCGCCATGGACGTCTCCCTGATCCTCTACGCCGAGCACGAGTTCAATGCCTCGACCTTCTCGGCCCGGGTGACCGCCTCGACCCTCCCCGACTTCCATAGCGCTATCACCTCGGCTATCGGCACCCTGCGAGGCCCGCTGCACGGCGGGGCCAACGAGGAGGCCATGCGGCTGATCAGCCGCTTCGCTACGCCGGAGGAGGCCGAAACCGCCGTCCGCGCCATGATGGCGGGCGGGGAGAAGATCATGGGCTTCGGCCACCGGGTCTACAAGAAACAGCTCGACCCCCGCTCGCCGATCATCCAGCAATGGTCGCAGAGGCTTTCGGAGGCAGGCGGCGATTCGACCCTCTACCGGGTCTCGGAACGGATCGACAGGGTGGTGCAGGAGGAGAAGGGGCTCTATCCGAACCTGGACTTCTACAGCGCCTCGACCTATCACCTGTGCGGGATCCCGACCCCCATGTTTACCCCGGTCTTTGTCTTTGCCAGGATCGCCGGCTGGTCGGCCCATGTCATCGAGCAGCGGAGCGCAAACCGGATCTTCCGCCCCGTCGCGGATTATACAGGGCCGGAGCCGAGGCCGTACGTACCGGTCGAAGAGCGGCCATGACAACACAGGCCGATGTGAACATCCGTCCCGAAGCGGACCGGGAGATGGCGGAGATTGCCGATTACGTGGCCGATTACCGCATCGACAGCGACGAAGCCTACGCCACTGCCTGTTACGTCCTTCTGGACGCCCTCGGCAGCGCCTTCCTGGCTCTCCGCTTCCCGGAGTGCACCCGGCTGCTGGGACCCTTCGTCGATGGGACCTCGGTTCCGCTAGGGGCGAGGGTCCCCGGCACCCGTTACGTTCTCGACCCGCTCAAAGCGGCGTTCGATATCGGCATCCTGATCCGTTGGCTCGATTTCAACGACACCTGGCTGGCTGCCGAATGGGGCCATCCATCCGACAACCTGGGGGGGATCCTGGCAACGGCCGACTTTATCAGCCGCCGGAACCCGGCTGCCGACCGTGCGCCGCTTACCATGGGTGCAGTGTTGACGGCGATGGTCAAGGCCCACGAGATCCAGGGTATCATGGCCCTGGAAAACAGTTTCAACCGGGTGGGCCTGGATCATGTGGTCCTGGTGAAACTTGCCACGGCAGCGGTTGCGACCCAACTACTCGGCGGCGGCAGGGAAGAGATCGTCAACGCCGTCTCCCAGGTCTGGGTTGACGGCCACAGCCTCCGAACCTATCGACACGCCCCCAACACGGGTCCCCGCAAGTCGTGGGCCGCCGGCGACGCCACCAGCCGCGGGGTGCGGCTGGCGTTCCTGGCCGCCGGGGGCGAGCCGGGCTATCCGAGTGCCCTGACCGCCAAGGGGTGGGGCTTCTACGATGTGGCCTT
>JBEKFJ010000072.1:0-11646 GCA_050013355.1 Oryzomonas sp. | reverse complement strand
TAATTCATTCGAACCCACCTCTGCAAACCAGATAAATTTGTTGACCGAAACAATGCCAATAACTTGAGTTCAACAGGACGAAGTGTTATATAAGGGCGGCGTAACAATTCCGGATTCAGCCCAATAATCGCATAATCCCGGAAAAAGCATCTGCCACAGAGACACTGAGACACAGAGGTCCACAGAGAAAAGCAAAAAAATATTTTTCAATAATACCATCATCAAGATCGTTGTATTTGCTTGCCTTACTCCTGGTTTTCTCTGTGTCTCCGTGGCAGGTTTGAATTTTTTTCTGTGGCTCTGTGGCGAAACTGCCGATTTTGGGATGATTGCTGAAATGACTCCGCAAGCGGCAGCGTTGTGCGGTTTCGCTGGTTTTCCAGGAGATACGGAACTGTGGGATTAACCCAAGTCGACAACCTTGAAGTGGGTATGACCCTGGCAAACGATGTTCACGACCGCGCCGGCAGATTGCTGTTGGGAGCCGGAGTGGAGTTGAGCCAGAAGCATATCATCATATTCCGGACATGGGGTGTGATGGAGGTGGACATCGTGGGGTCTGAGGATGACGGCCTGAACAGCCATCTTCCCGTGGAGGTCACGCACGAAGAGTTGGACGCCGCCATGACGGCACTCGCGCCGCATTTTCGCAACAGCGGCCTGGAGCACCCGGTCATGCGCGAACTGCTCCGCCTCGCAGCGGTGAGAAAGGCCTCCCATGAGCCGTCCTGAACGCGCCCCCATCACCCTGGAGCGGCTTGTCGATCAGACGCGGACGATCTACTCCCTCCCTTATTTCTATGAACGCTTCAATGAGGCTATCAATCACCCGCGCAGTTCCATCGCAGATATCGCCAAGATCATCATCGAGGACCAGGGCCTGACCGCGCGCATCCTCAAACTGGCCAACAGCCCGATGTTCGGTTATTATGCCCGGGTTGACTCCATCACAAAGGCGGTAACCATTATCGGCACGCAGCAACTGCGCGACCTGGCTTTTGCCGCTTCGGCCATAGGGGTCTTCAAGGGTATTCCCGAAGAACTGATGAATATGGCCTTTTTCTGGCGGCACAGCATCTCCTGCGGCATTATCGCCCGCAACCTGGCGACCTGCCTGCGCGAAAGCAACGTGGAGCGTTTCTTCGTGGCCGGCATCCTCCACGATGTAGGACAGTTGATCATGTGCACCGCCATACCGGACACGGTCGGCGAGTTGCTGGCGTTGAGCCGGTCGCGAGAGGAACATTATCACCACACCGAACGGAACATGCTGGGATTTGACCATGCAGACCTGGGCGGGGCGCTTTTGCGGGCCTGGAAGCTTCCGCCCAATATCTTCGAACCGGTGGCCTGTCACCACGCCCCCCGGTCCGCGGCCCAGTTCCCGCTGGAAGCAGCCATCGTCCACCTGGCGGAAATCTTCTGCCAAGCCCTTGAGTTCGGCGCCAGCGGCGAGTGGTGCGTCTCTCCGCTTGAACCGGTTGCCTGGGAACGCCTCGGCTTGCCGGTAAGCATCCTGGCAACGATCCTGAATCAGTCGGAACCGCAGATCGAGGAAACCTTCTCCATTCTGATGGAGGGGCAATGAAAGCGAAACACTCCCCTCTTTCCCATGAATTTCTCCAGGAGCGTGTCCAGTATCTGGAAGAGGCCAACCGGCGATACATGTCGATCCTCGACATGCTTGCCTCGAGCCTGGATTTCCACGGCGACCTCAACCGCGCCAAGGATTTTTCAGCCATTTTCCGCGCTACCCAGACCCAGGTCGGCAGAATACTGGCGTGCCGCAAAATGGGATGCCTTGAGGCGATGGAGGATGGCAGCTTCGAGCTGGCATCCTGGGAACCCAAGGATGCCCGGAAAGAGATTCAGTCCGAGATCGAGGCAAAGATCATGGACGGGACCTTCGCCTGGGCCTTGAACCGCAACCAGGCCATCCTGGTGCCTCTTGCCGCCAACCGAACCCTGCTCCTGCACTGCATCGCCACCCGCTCCCGCATTCAAGGGATGTTTGCGGCCATCCTGCCCGGAGATTCGGCCACGGTGGATGCGGCAGCCCTCAATGCCATCTCCGTCGTGCTGTACACCTGCGCCCACGCCATGGAGAGCATGACACTCAACGCCAAATTGCTCGAAAACATGGCCACCCTTGAAGAGAAGGTCCAGGAACGGACGCACGACCTTGCGCTCGCCCGCGAACAAGCAGTGGAGGCCAGCCGCGCCAAAAGCGCCTTTCTTGCCAACATGAGCCACGAGATCAGGACCCCCATGAACGGGATCATGGGGATGACCGATCTCCTGCTCACCGGCGGGCTCACCCCCACCCAGGAACAGCAGTTCCATCGCGCCATCATGGACTCGGCCGACAGTCTGATGGTCATTATCAACAATATTCTCGATTTTTCCAAGATCGAGGCGGGCCGGATCGAACTCGACCACTCTCCTTTTCTGCTGCGTACGGTTATCGGGCAGGTACTGCGCTCCCTGGCGCCTAAAGCGACCGAGAAAAAACTGGAACTGATCTGCGCCCCGGAAGCGAACGTGCCCGATGCGCTGCTCGGCGACGCCGGGAAACTCCGGCAGGTGCTGGTCAATCTAGTCGGCAACGCAATAAAATTCTCCGAACAGGGCGAAATCGCCGTGCACGCCAATGTCCGGGCAGACGATGGCGATCAGGTGGTGATCCAATTCTCGGTCAGCGACCGGGGGATCGGGATCACCCCGGAAGCCTGCGGCAGGATCTTCAACATGTTCGAGCAGGCCGACTCGTCCACGACCAAACGTTTTGGCGGCACCGGCCTCGGGCTGACCATCTCCCGTGGGATCGTCGAGCTGATGGGGGGCAGAATCTGGGTCGAGAGCACGCCGGGGCAGGGAAGCACCTTCCACTTCACCGCCCGCGTCCAGGTTCAGCATCACGTGTCGTCCCGCCCTGAACCGGCCGAGTTGATCGGACAGCGCATCGTGGTCGTGGAGCAGATGGAGTTGAATCGCCGCACACTGGCCGGATGCCTGACCTCATGGGGAATGCACCCCTTTGTGGCGGCAGACGCGGAAGAGGCGTCGGAACTCATCGCCCGTATGGCTGGCGACCCAATGAGGCCTCTGCTGGCACTTGTGGATTTGCAGACACTGGACCCTGACTGCTGGGGCCGGATGAAACGGCTTCGTGATGCCGGTGATCCCCCTGTGACGATGATCGTCATGACCAGTGCCGGGATTCGCGGTGATGCCGAACAATGCCGCCAACTGGGGATCGCCGGGTATCTCACCAAACCGTGGGTACATGACGAACTCAGGGGCGTCATCCTGACGGTCCTGACCGGCCGGGGCGAAGGACAGCAGGCGCCGGTAACCCGCCACACCCTGCTGGAGGAGCAGGCCCGTCTCGACATCCTGGTGGCGGACGATGTGGAGGTCAACCGGATGCTGGCCTTGACCATCCTTGGCAAACAGGGGCACCTGATCACCCTGGTGACCAACGGCCAGGAGGCTGTTGATGCCTATGCCGCCGGACATTTCGACCTCATCCTGATGGATGTTCAGATGCCGGTCATGGATGGATTGCAGGCCGCGAGGCGAATTCGGGAGATGGAGAAGGGTACCGGCCGGAAATGTTCCATCCTCGCCCTGACGGCCTACGCCGGCCAGCAAGACCGGGATAAATGCCTGGCCGCGGGTATGGATGGATACCTTTCCAAGCCGTTCAAGGCCGCTGATCTTGAATGCGCCTTACACGAACAGTGCGGCCTGGCACCCTCCCCCCCCCAGCCTGATTCGAAACCATCCGACTCCGGAAGGGATGGGGAAGCTGACATGCAGATATTCGACCGCGGGGGGCTGCTTTCCCGCCTGGGCGGAAAAACCGAGTTGATCAGTAAATTTGTCGCGCTTTTCCGCAAGGGCATGGATGAGAATCTGGCCAAACTTCTTGCCGCCGCGGAGAACCGCGATAAAGAGGGGATACGGGTGAACGCCCACACGATCAAGGGTTCAGCAGGCAACATCGGAGCGCCGAGAATCCAGGATATCGCCCGCCGCATTGAGGAGGCCGGCCGGGAAGAGAGGCTGGATGAGGCGCTGGCCTTGTTCCCCGATCTGAGCGGCGAATATGATGCATTCGTACGCCTGATCGAGAAGGACGGATGATCGGACCTGCGCGTTCCCACTGGCAGAATCTCCAAAGGAGTAAGTATGGAACTCAGAAAATGTCTTATCGTGGATGATGACTTACTGGGGCGTGAACTCATAGCCCAGTACCTGCAGAACGTTCCTGTTGTCGACACCGCCGTTGACGGTCAGGATGCGGTCGAAAAATTTCGGGCAGCCCTGGAGGCGGGAGATCCCTATGAGCTTATTCTGCTGGACATCGTCATGCCGGATATGGATGGCATCGCCGCCGGCAAAGAGATCAGGAAGCTTGAGAGGAATCTGGCACTGACAGTGGACAAACAGGTCAAGATCATCATGCTGACCGCCCTCAATACGCCTCAGAATGTCATGCAGTCGATGTTGTCGGTTCAATCGTCAGCCTACCTGGTCAAACCGGTTGAGCCGGATAAGGTTCGTAAAACAATCAGCCAGCTAGGGCTTAGGGTCCCGTGATGAACGGCATTGGCCGCTCGCCAGGCCACAGGAAGGATGCCGGCGATGGCCGAAGTTTGTTTTGCACTGCCTTTAGTCTGTGGTATAAATTTATACAAGTGTAATGTAATCAATCTAACACTTCAGGCGTGTTTCAAATGACTGCTCCGGCAATTCTTATTGTTGACGACGATGAAGTAAGCGCCCGTATGCTGGAGGCCCAGCTTGGCGAGGCGGATTTCGCTCCCGTGGTCGCATTCAGCGGCGCACAAGCCTTGGAAATCATGGAGCAGCGCCAGATCGACCTGGTCATCTCCGATCTGGTCATGAAAGAAATGGATGGCCTGGAAGTCATCGAACAGGTCCGGAAGCGGTACGAAGGGACACCGGTCGTTGTGGTAACGGCAAACGGCAGTGTCGAGAGCGCTGTTGAGGCCATGCGGCGCGGGGCTTACGATTACCTGGAAAAACCCATCAATCCCGTTATCCTGCGGATCACTGTCCAGCATGCCCTCAACTACCACCATGTCATCCGCGAAAATGACCAGATCAAAGGGCTTTTGGGTGAACGGTTTACCTTTCAGAGCATTGTGACCCTGAATACGGCGATGAAAGAGATGCTGAGGCAGGCCGGCAAGGTCGCTTCGGCGCGCCAGACCACGATAGCCATCTACGGCGAAAGCGGGTCCGGCAAAGAGGTGTTGGCGCGAGCCATCCATTTTGCCGGCAACGGCCTTCCCGCCGGATTTGTGGCGGTAAACTGCGCCGCTATCCCCGATAACCTCCTGGAAAGCGAGCTTTTCGGCCATGTGCGAGGAGCCTTCACCGGCGCCGAACGCGACCGGGAAGGAAAGTTCAGCCTGGCCCGCGGGGGCACCATCCTGCTCGACGAGATCGGTGATATGCCTCTGCCGCTTCAAGCCAAGCTGCTGCGGGTTCTCCAGGAGCGCGTTTTCGAGAAAATCGGGAGCAATACCCCGCTTCCCGCCGAATGCCGGGTCATCGTGGCCACCAACCGCAATCTGGCCGAGCAGGTTTCCGCCGGGCGGTTTCGGGAGGATCTCTACCACCGGATCAACGTCTTTCCCCTTACCATCCCCCCCCTGCGGGATCGTAAGGATGACATCCCCCTGCTCTGCGAGCATGTTCTCGACCAGCTTCGGCAGCATCTGGGCAAGGCCCTGCCCGGCATCTCCCAAAAGGCCATGGAAGTCATGCTCAACTACCACTGGCCGGGCAATGTCCGTGAACTGCGTAATTGCCTGGAACGGGCGGCCATTCTCACGGAAGGTGAGCTGATCCGTCCTTCTCATCTGGGGATCTGCCCGGCTGCTTCTCTCGATGCCGATACCGACACAACCCATGGCGTCACCGACGACAGCATCACCTACACCCTGACGGTCCCGAGCGAAATCCTCTCCCTCGATACCCTGACAGACCGCATCCTGGCCATCACCCTGGAACGGTGCAACGGCAACAAATCAAAGGCATCCCAGATGCTCAGGATCGGCCGTAAGGCCTTTTACCGCACCTGATCGCCACGCCGCAGTTCCTGTTCACGACCCATCCCTCATTACCCCTGCCCGACAAAATACCTGACAATGTCGTTGTAGAACGCCAGCAGCATCAGCCCCAAAAGCAGCATCAGGCCGACCTGCTGGGCATATTCGCGCGCCTTCTGGCCGATCGGGCGACGGAAGACGAGTTCCCAGAAAAAGAAAAAGAGATGTCCGCCATCAAGAACCGGTACCGGCAGGAGGTTGAGCACCCCCAGGTTGACGCTGAGTAACGCCATGAAGGCCAGGAAACTGGAGCCGCCGGCTTGGGCCGTTTCGCCGGCCAACTTGGCGATCATGATAGGTCCGCCGAGCGAATCCAGCGGCACGACGCGCTGAGCCAGTTTTACCAGTGACATGACCGTGATCTCGATCACCTTGCCGGTCTGGATCGTCCCCTTGACTACCGCCTGGACGGGGCCGAAATGCTCGGTAACGATATCGCCGGCCGAGGCCACGCCGATGGCGAAGCCGTTGACCTTCTCGCCGAACAGGTTTTTGCTTATGCGCGGTTCGGGCATAATGGTGAACTGCATGTCAGCCTTGTTGCGTTTTACCATCACCACAACCGGCTTGCCCTTGGCCGCGGCGATCTCTTCGGCCACCTCTTCCCAATGCGCTATGGCTTTACCGTTGATGGCGGTTATGACATCGTTTTTTTGAATCCCTGCCTTTGCCGCCGGTTTGTCCTTCAGGACCTCACCGATCCTGGTGGTGACGGAGGGCACACCCACCATGCAGAGCACGATGAAGGCCAGCCAGGCGAAAATCAGGTTGAAGACGGGACCGGCCATAACAATGGCGATCCGTGCCAGAGGCGGCTTATGGGCGAAAGAGCGGGTCTTCTCCTCCTCCGTCAGTTCCCGTTGCACGGCGACAGCCACTCCGGCATCGGTGACAGCATTTTCCTCCCCTTCTTCCGAAGCGGGATGATGGGATCCGCCCCCCTCGATGAAGCCCCCCTCGCCGAACATCTTTACGTAGCCGCCTAACGGGAAGGCCGAAACCAGGTATTCCGTCTCACCGATCTTCTTGCCCACCAGCTTGGGACCAAAGCCGAGGGAGAATTTTTCTATCCTGACGTTGAACAGCTTGGCCACCAGGAAATGTCCGAATTCGTGGACAAAGATCAATACTCCCAGGACGATTACGGCGTAGATGACCATCATATCAGTTCACCCCTCCCCGGCAGATCTCACGCGCCCGGTCACGTCCCCAACGGTCTGCCAGCAGCACCTCTTCGATGGACTTAAGGTTGTGGGCCTGATGGGCATCCATGGTCCGTTCAATGACTTGGGCGATCTGCATGAAACCGATCCTCCCCTCCAGGAACGCCTCGACGGCGATCTCATTTGCGGCATTCATCACGGCCGGCATGCTCTCCCCATCCCTGATGGCGCGGTAGGCCAGGCCGAGGCAGCGGAATTTTTCCCGGTCAGGCTTATAAAAGGTCAGTCCGGACATAGCGGTCAGGTCAAGCGGCTTGACGCCGGTTGCCACGCGCTCCGGATAGGACAGGGCATAGGCGATGGGAGCCTTCATGTCGGGCGTGCCCAACTGGGCGATGACACAGCCGTCGATGTATTCGACCATGGAGTGGATGATGCTCTGGGGGTGGATGTTGACGTCGATCTTCTCCACCGGTACATCGAACAGCCAGCGCGCCTCCAGCACCTCCAGCCCCTTGTTCATCAAGGTGGCTGAATCGATGGTGATCTTGCGCCCCATGCTCCAGTTGGGATGGTTGAGGGCATCCCGCACGGTGACGCCGGCCAGGTGCTCGGCCGGCGTATTCAGAAACGGTCCGCCCGAAGCGGTCAGGATGATCCTGGTGATGTCCTCGCTGCGATGCCCCTCCATGGACTGGAACACGGCGCTGTGCTCGCTGTCCACCGGGTAGAGCTTGACGCCGAACTTGGCGATCATCTCCATGAAGAGATGCCCGGCGGTCACCAGGGTCTCCTTGTTGGCCAGGGCGATATCCTTGCCGGCTCGGATGGCGGCGGCGGTAGGAACCAGGCCGGCTGCTCCGACGATGGCGGCCACCACCATCTCCGTCTCGTCGGCGGTGGCTGCGGCGATCAAACCTTCGATGCCTCCCAGGATTGTCACCGCCAGCCCGGAACACATCTCCCTGAGGCGGGGAACATCCTCCTGGGCGGCAACCACTGCGATGCGCGGTGAGAACGCCCTGATCTGGCGGGAGAACAGCTCAAGATTGCGGCCGGCGGTCATGGCGACCACCCTGAAACGGTCGGGGTAGGCGGCAACGATCTCCAGGGTGCTGACTCCGATGGAACCGGTGGAACCGAGAATGGAAAGATGTTTCATAAAGCTATCCCTTGAAACAGTAGATAACGTAATAATACATGGCCGGCGCAGCGAAGATGATGCTGTCGAGACGGTCCAGCACACCGCCGTGGCCCGGGATGACGGCCCCGGAATCCTTGACCCCGAAACTGCGCTTGAGCAGTGATTCGAACAGATCGCCGGCCTGTCCGAGGATACCGATGAACACGGCTGTCAGCACGGCATCCCGAAGGCTCAGCTGGGGGAAAAAACTGTACTTGGCGATCAGCGTACCGCCGATGCTGCCGGCCAGTCCTCCCAGAGAACCCTCGATGCTCTTCTTGGGGCTGACCAGCGGGTAGAGCCGGTGTTTGCCGAAGGCGCTGCCGGCGTAATAGGCGGCCGAATCACCTGTCATGACGATCAGCATGAGGACCAGGAGCCACTGAATACCGTAGGCGGTCTGGCGCAGCATGACGAGGTGCATCAGCAGGAATGGGATGTACAGAAACGCCAGCATGGCATAGGCGATCTCCCGTGCGGCATCGGCCACCTCCTGGATACGGAAGAGGAACAGGAGGGCAAAAGCCAGGAACAGGAAGGCAATGCCTGCCAGGGCATGGCGGCCGTTGCCGAGAAGGGGGATGAAAACAAGGACCGTTCCGCAGGTTGCCGCGGGCCATACCTCGATGGTCCTGTCCGGAAGGGCCATGCGGTAAAATTCGTGAATGCCGATGAAGACGAAGACGGCCAGCAGGCAGGCGAACAACAGCGGGCCGCCTTTGATAATGGTCAGAATCAGGATCGGCAGAAGAATGAGCGCTGAGATCAGGCGTTTAATAAGGAACCCCTATTCAGCAGTTGGCCGCTGGTTTTGCCGAAACGCCGCTCACGGGACTGGAAATCGGCCAGTGCCTTGTGAAACTCGTTGATGGTGAAGTCGGGCCAGTAGGTTTCGGTAAAATACAGCTCGGTATAGGCCAGTTGCCACAACAAAAAGTTACTGATACGCATTTCACCGCTGGTCCGGATCAGGAAGTCGGGATCGGGCAGGCCGCCGGTGTCGAGATAATCGCCGAAGACATCCATGGTGATCTCATCCGGCTTGACCTTGCCGGCCGCCACGTCGCGGGCCAGCCTGCTCGCGGCAATGCTGATCTCCTGGCGGCCGCCGTAGGAGAGGGCCAGGGTCAGCATCATGCCGGTATTGCCCGCGGTCTGGCGAATGGCGTCTTCCAGGGTTTCATTGACATCGTCGGGCAGTTCGCTGCGGTTGCCGATAACATTGTAGCGGATGTTTTTGCGCATCATGCGCGCCGTTTCCTGGCGGATATACTTCTTGAGCAGCGCCATCAGCGCCTTGACCTCCATTGCGGGCCGCGACCAGTTTTCCGAGGAAAAGGCAAACAGGGTCAAGTATTTGATGCCTAGGAGGGATGACTGCTCCACCACCATCTTGATGGTCTCAGCTCCGCGCTGATGCCCCACGATGCGTTTGAGCATGCGCTGCTGCGCCCAGCGCCCGTTGCCGTCCATGATAATGGCAAGATGCGTGGGCAGTCTGCCCGGATCGAGCGGTTCCATTAAACTTCCAGGACCTCTTTCTCTTTATGCGCTACGGCTTCGTCAATCTTGGCCTCGAAACCCTTGGTGATATCCTGCACATCTCTTTCGTATTTCTTCAGTTCGTCTTCGGTGATCGCCTTGTCCTTCTCCAGCTTCTTCAGTCTATCCATCGCGTCGCGGCGGATGTTGCGCAGGGCTATCTTGTCCTCCTCGGCCTTTTTCTTGAGGTCCCTGACGATTTCCTTGCGGCGTTCCTCGGTCAAAGGCGGCAGGTTGAGGCGGATAACCTTGCCGTCATTGGAGGGGGTCAGGCCGATATTGGCATTGAGGATGGCCTTTTCGATGGGGCCGATCATCTTGGCCTCCCACGGGGCGATGGTGATGGTGCGCGGCTCCGGCACCGCCAGGGTGGCCACCTGGCTGACGGAGGACGGGTTGCCGTAATAGTCCACCTTGACCACGTCCAGGATTCCGGTGCTGGCACGGCCGGTCCTGATCTTCTGGAATTCTCCCTTGAGAACGTTAACGGTCTTTTCCATGTGTGACTTCATGTCGTCGATCACGGACTTTGGCATGATGTTATTCTCCTTGTACGATGGTTCCGATTTCTTCGCCGCAGATGACCTTCTTGATGTTTCCCACGGTGGTCAGATCGAAAATGACAATCGGCAGGTTGTTGTCCATGCAGAGGGAGGTCGCCGTGGCATCCATAACCTGCAGCCCCATCTTGAGCACTTCGAGATACGTCAGTTTCGGCAGCTTGACCGCCGTGGCGTCCTTTTTCGGGTCGGCCGAATAGACGCCGTCCACCTTGGTTCCCTTGAGGATCACCTGGGCGTTGA
This sequence comes from Oryzomonas sp., assembly GCA_050013355.1. Taxonomy (GTDB): domain Bacteria; phylum Desulfobacterota; class Desulfuromonadia; order Geobacterales; family Pseudopelobacteraceae; genus Oryzomonas. Next base: position 809 of record JBEKFJ010000072.1, on the reverse strand, counting down.
TTTCCATGGCCCGCAGGCTGGCTGCGGTATCCGTGGTGAAGTACGGGTTGCCGGTGCCGGCGCCGAAGATCACCACCCGCCCCTTTTCAAGATGACGTACGGCCCGCCGGCGGATATACGGCTCGGCCACCTCCTGCATGGCGATGGCCGACTGGACGCGCGTGGAGACGCCCTCTTTCTCCAGGGCATCCTGCATGGCCAGAGAGTTGATCACGGTGGCCAGCATCCCCATGTAGTCGGCGCTGGCCCGATCCATACCCTTGGATGCGGCGGCCAGGCCGCGGAATATGTTGCCGCCGCCAATCACGAGCGCCAGTTGGACCCCCATGTCCACCACCTCTTTGATCTCCCGGGCAATGGTACTGATGGTCAATGGATCGATGCCGTAACCCTGGTCGCCGGCAAGCGATTCGCCGGACAACTTCAAGAGCACTCTGGAAAATGACGGCCTGTTCATGGTCTGGCTCCGGTCTTAAATGTGATGATGTATGAAGTCGTCAGGTTTGAGATGATGCCGGGGCGGCGAGTATAAAAAAAGCCGGCCATTGCGGCCGGCTTCGGCGTCTGTTTACAGGCCGGCCGCTGCTGCCACCTCGGCAGCAAAGTCCGACTCTTTCTTTTCCAACCCCTCACCGAGGACATACTTGGTAAAGCGGCGGATCGACATGTTTTCACCGATCTTGGCAATGGTTTCACTGAGGTACTGCTGGATGGTCTTATCCGGGTCCTTGACGTAGGACTGCTCCAGGAGGCAGATATCGGCGTAAAATTTGTTGACCTGGCCTTCGATGATCTTCTCGATGATGTTT
>JBEKFJ010000071.1:0-11771 GCA_050013355.1 Oryzomonas sp. | reverse complement strand
CTGCGTTCGATGCTCATGGTCTCGGGCATGGTCAGGGTCAGCTTGTAGCCGCGGGCCGCCGCCACGTAGGCCAAGGCGATGCCGGTGTTGCCGCTGGTCGGCTCGATGATCTCCACACCCGGCTTGAGCACCCCGCGCTTCTCGGCGTCCCAGATCATGTTGGCGCCGATGCGGCACTTGACCGAGTAGGCCGGGTTGCGCCCTTCGATCTTGACCAGGACCGTGGCCTTGGCCCCGTCGATGACATGGTTCAGTTTGATCAGCGGGGTGTTGCCGATGGATTGGGAGTTGTCTTCATAGATACGTGACATGCGGCATCTCCTATTTCTTCACGACGATCTTATGGATATTATCCTTTACGTGCGTTGTTTCCAACACCTGGAATCCCTGCTCAGTACATGTTCTCGGCACGTTCTCCAGCGGTTCCCCAGCGGTGAGCAGTATTTCCAGGATATCCCCTTCCTCCAACTGCTCAAGCTTCAGCTTTGTCTTCACGAAGGTCATAGGGCAGTGGTCTTTGGTTATGTCGAGTGTGGTAGTGCTCATAGTGTCCTCTCAGTTTTGCGTGATTTTCCTGACGGCGTCCGCCAGCCGGTCAATCTCGTCATAGGTGTTGTAGAAGGCGAAAGAGGGACGAACCGACGATTCGACGCCGAACCGGCGCAGCGAAGGCTGGGCGCAGTGGTGTCCGGCTCGTACGGCTATCCCTTCCTGATCAAGGAGCCTGCCGACCTCTTCGGTCTTGCGGTCCTTGACGACAAAGGAGATGACCGCCACCTTTTCGCGGGCACTGCCGAGAATACGGACCCCGTTAATTTTGGAGAGCAACTCAGTTGCATATTCAAGAAGCTTATGTTCATAGTTGCCGGTATTGACCAGCCCCAGACGGTTGACATAATCCAGGGCCGCGCCAAGACCAACGGCGTCGGCAATGTTGGGGGTACCTGCCTCAAACTTGGCCGGGGTCTCATTATACGTGGTCTCCTCGAAGGTGACGTTCTTGATCATGTTGCCGCCGCCCTGCCAGGGTGGAAGAATTTCATGGAGTTGCTCATGGATGTAGACCGCGCCGATACCGGTCGGTGCGAATATCTTGTGGCCGGAAAAGACGAAGAAATCGCAGCCGATCTCCTGCATGTTCACCGGCATGTGGGACACCGACTGTGCTCCGTCGATCAGCACCCGGGCATTGTAACGCTTGGCGGCATGGGTCATCTCCGCCACCGGCAGGATCGTGCCGAGACTGTTGGATGCCTGGGTGAGGGCCACCAGTTTGGTGCGCGGCCCAAGCAGTGCCTCGTAGGCCTCCAGCATGACTTCGCCGCGGTCGTTTACCGGAATCACCCTGATGACGGCTCCCTTTTCCTTGGCAATCATCTGCCAGGGAACGATATTGGCATGATGCTCCAGTGTGGAAAGGACGATCTCGTCTCCCGGTTGCAGAAATTTACGTCCATAGGTCTGGGCAACCAGGTTGATACCTTCGGTGGTTCCCCGGACAAAGACGATATCCTTGCTGGAAGAGGCACCGAGAAAGGTCTGTACCTTTTGTCGGGCCTGTTCGAAGGCATCAGTGGCCCGCGCAGCCAAGGTGTGGGCCCCGCGGTGGATGTTCGAGTTGTCGTTCTCATAGAACCGGGAGACGGCATCGATGACGCTCTGCGGTTTCTGGGTGGTGGCGCCATTATCCATCCACGCAAGCTGTTTGCCGTGCACCTTCTGGTTCAATGCCGGAAAATCCTTGCGGATAGCCGGGATGTCCAGCGGCCGGGCGCCGCCGTCAGGTGCCGATTTTGCGGCGAAAAGCCGCTGCAGGAGGTCCGGGTCGTGTCCGGCACGGCAGGTGCCGTCCTCATTCCGTATATGACCGGCGCGGATCTTCTGCACAAACGCGCTCAGGCCGTCGGTCGAATGGGCAGCGCCGCCGGGGGCCGTGAAGCTCTCCGGTGTTGTCTGTGTTTCACCCGGAATCACGGGCCAGGACGGAGATATACCGGAGAGACCGGGGACACCGACGGTATCGGAGGGGATGGCCTTGGGGTTGGGGACGCGGTAGCCGTGGGAGCCGAGCCCGGCAGCACCGGGGAGGGTGAAGCTTTCGGCGCTGTTGCCGGCGCCGCCAGAGGAGCCGGGCCAGGAAGGACTCAGGCCGGACAGCCCCGGCAGTTCGAAGCCGTCCGGAGAGGCTGCCGGCAGTGACGGTATGCCGGTAATGTTTGGCGTGACAGCGCCCAAGCCGGGGATGCTTGAACCTCCCGGACTTATCGGCGGGGTGAAGTATCCGGTAGTGACCTGTTGCGGCGCTCCCGGCAGGCTCCCGGCTTCGGGAATCCCCTGGGTCGTATCGGCTTCCGTTTTCGGAACCAGATTCGCTCCCGGTATCTCGTTGTAGAGCCTTGTCGCAATGGACGCAATCAACTCGGGTGTTATATCATTCATGCGTTTGCCCCTTATTCTGCCAAAGCCTTATTTAGTTTCCATCCGAAAAATCCGGATGAGAAACTATTTGTTTTCGATTTGGAAACGAGCAATTTTTCGTCATGGCCAGGAAATCAAGGGATTGCGCGGAGGCGTACATCGGTACGCCGCACAAACAAGCCCTAAGATTGACGCCGCCATGGCGGAAAAGGGCCGTTTCCGGATGAAAACTATTTGACTTTCGGTTTCCGATGCTCGTAGTCGTGGTAGTACCCGACCTCGACGTTTTCCAGGATCGCCAGCGCATCATCGGTCAGAACGGCAAGGGAGAAGTAGAGAGAGAGCAGGTACGAAGCGACCCCCAGGTTGTCGGTTTTCATCAGCCGCGCCGAGAGGCTCGGCAGGATCTCGCCGGGGATGCCGACCTGGTGAAGTCCGACAACGCCCTGATCCGCTTCGCCGACCCGCACCAGGATGATGCTGGTGGTGCCGAGCCATTGGTTCGAATGGAAGCGGCTCTTGATCTCCAGTTTGTCGCATGGGATGAGCGGCACGCCGCGCCAGGTGATGACCTGAGTGCCGAACAGGTTGACAGTTACCGGCGGCACGCCGCGCCATGTGCACTCGCGGCCAAAGGCGGCAATCGCCTTGGGGTGGGCCAGGAAGAAGGCCGGTTTCTTCCAGACCAGCGCCAGCAGTTCGTCCAGATCGTCCGGTGTCGGCGTGCCGTAACGGGTGCTGATGCGCAGCGCCGGATCAGCCGAATGGAGCAGACCGAACTTGGTGCTGTTGACCAGCTCCCACTCCTGGCGTTCCTTGATCCCCTCGATGGTGAGCCGCATCTGCTCTTCGAGCTGGTCGTACGGACCGTTGTAGAGGTCCGACACGCGGGTATGGACCCTGACTACCGTCTGTACGGATGACAGGGAGTATTCGCGGGGCGTGGCCGAATAGTCGACAAAGGTCTCGGGGATCTCGATGTTCTCGGCAAAACCGGATACCAGGTCGATGTTCCGCTCGCCGTACTTGTTGACCGTGGTAAGCAGTTCCAGGTGCTCGTCAGTGACCTTTTTGAACTCTTCGCTCAGGCTGGGGGTCTTCTTGAGGATACCCTCCAACTCCTTGCGCGACAGGGTCAGGAGAACGCAGGGCGTGATGGTGCGGGCAGTGACGTCGGAGGTGCGGTTGGTGACCAGTTCGATCTCGCCGAAATATTCCCCTTCGGTCAGGAGCGCGATCCGCAGGTCGCTGCCGTGGGCGCCCTTGCTCAGTACCTCAACCTGCCCCTGGGCAATGATGAAGAACTTGTTCTCTTCCGCACCTTCAACTACCAGCTTGTTGCCGAGGGAAACCTGCTCGGTCTTGAAGCCGGCGGCCATCCGCGAGATCAGGGCATCGGGGAGCCTCGAAAAGACCGGCACGCTTCTCAGGGATTCCGGCGAAAAGCTTGCCTTCCCTTCGGTCAGGTCGATCTCGACCCGCTCGGCCTTGGAGAGTTCCACCTTGGTTCGGTTGACCCGGTAGGTGCCGCCGTTCACCTGCACCCAGGGCAGCATGCTGAGCAGCCAGCGCGGGGTGATCGACATCATCTTCGGGTTGGTCTTGGTAGTCGTCGCCAGATTCCTGGCAACTGCGGTCGTTACGCTTCGCTGCAACAGATTGTTCTCAGACATCATTGCCTCCTTTTTCCGGCGACCTGCATATCAGGCGCCCCAACAGGGATAGTCATATTCCGAGACCGTGATTGAAAGCGCCCAGTTCGCGATGCGCATAGTCATGGTAATAGCCGACCTCCACGTTCTCCAGAACGCCAAGGGCATCGTCGGTAAGCACTGCGCACGATGAGTAGAGGGAGAGCAGGTATGAGGAAACCCCGAGGGTGTCGGTGCCCATGAAGCGGGCAGAGAGGCTTGGTAAAATTTCGCCCGGGATGCCGGTTTGATGAAGCCCGACAACCCCCTGATCGGCTTCGCCGATCCGCATCAGCAGAATGCTGGTGGTGCCGAGCAAGCGGTGGGAGTTATAGCGGCTCTTGATCTCCAGTTTGTCGCAGGGGATGAACGGCACGCCGCGCCAGGTAATCACCGGAGTGCCGAAGACGTTCAGCGTTGGTGGCGGGGTGCCGCGCCAGGTGCATTCGCGGCCAAAGGCGGCAATCGCCTTGGGGTGGGCCAGGAAGAAGGCCGGCTTTTTCCAGACCAGTGCCAGCAGTTCGTCGATGTCGTCCGGTGTCGGCCCCCCGTAGCGGGTGCTGATACGGAACGACGGGGCAACCGAGTGCAGCAGCCCGAACTTCTTGTTGTTGACCACTTCCCACTCCTGCCGCTCCTTGATCCCCTCGACGGTCAGCCGCATCTGCTCCTCAAGCTGGTCATAGGGGCCATTGAAAAGGTCGGATACGCGGGTATGCACCCGTACCACGGTCTGAACGGCGGAAAGGGAGTATTCCCGGGGGGAGGCGGAATAATCGACAAAGGTTTCCGGAATCTCGACATTCTCGGCAAAGCCTGAGACCAGATCGATGTTGCGTTCTCCATACTTGTTGACCGTAGTAAGCAGTTCCAGATGCTCATCCACCGCTTTTCTGAACTCGCCCAGCAGGCTGGGGACCTCCGCCAGGATTGAATCCAGCTCTTTTCGCGAGAGGGTCAGCAGGGTGCAGGGGGTGATGGTCCGGACGGTGACGTCGGAGGCGCGGTTGGTGAGGAGTTCTATCTCCCCGAAATACTCACCCTCCGTCAGCAGGGCGATCCGCAGGTCGCTGCCGTGCGCCCCCTTGCTCAGCACCTCCACCTGCCCATGGGCGATGACGAAGAACTTGTTCTCCTCGGCCCCCTCGATGATTAGGTTATTGCCGAGAGCAACCTCTTCCGTCCTGAATCTGGGCGCCATCCGGGTGACAACCGTATCTGGGAGGCGGGAGAAGAGCGGGACGCTGCGGAGGGCCTCGGGGGTGAACGTAGGCGCTCCTCCTTCAAGGTCCAACTCAATCCGCTCTGCACGCGATAGTTCCACTTTAGTCCGGTTGACCCGGTAGGTGCCGCCGTTCACCTGTACCCACGGCAAAAGACTCAGCAGCAGGCGCGGGGTGATGGACATCATCTTCGGGTTGGTCTTGGTGGTGCTTGCCAGGTTTCTGGCTACCGCCGTGGTCACACTTCGCTGTAAGAGACTGTCTGACATAGGCGCTTCCTTTTCTGGGGTGATTTATTCGTCAGAATAATCAGCAGTTTTGTTCAATGAAAAAAGGGTATCACCAAAAACATGTCCGTCAATCAAAATAAATAAAAAAAATGAAAAAAAACAAGTAGTTATGTTTACTAAATCTATTGTTTAAGTAGAAAGTAGACTATAATTGCTTGTTCGAGTTTGGTACTACACCGCTTAGCAGTGTTTAGTTGTACATCTTTCTTGAGGGTTTATATAGAGTAATCGTGTTCGACTGCCTGGTCCATCAGCAGGGCGGGTTCGACGGATTTAGGTCTTCCAACCGGTTTGGCGGGGATTCCCGCAACTGTGGTGTGTTCTGGAACCTCGTCCAGCACTATGCTGCCGGCTGCTATCTTTGAGCCGGCGCCGATTCTGATATTCCCGAGGATCTTTGCCCCGGTGCCGATCAGCACCCCATGGCCGACCTTCGGGTGCCGGTCGCCCGATTCCTTCCCCGTGCCCCCGAGAGTAACTTCGTGAAGCATGGAGACATTGTCTCCGACAACAGCGGTTTCTCCTATGACAACGCCGGTGCCATGGTCAATAAGTATCCCTTTGCCGATACGCGCGGCTGGGTGAATATCCACGTCAAATGCTTCGGATATCCGGCTTTGCAGATAGAGCGCCAGGGGCTTTCTATCCTGATTCCAGAGCCAGTGGGATGCACGATGGGACTGTAGCGCCTGGAAACCCTTGAAATACAGAAACGGCAAGGCCATGCTGCGTGCAGCCGGGTCGCGCTCCACCACCGCTTCAAGATCCTTTCGTATGGCATCCCGAATATTGGCAGAGTCTTGCAAAGCCTCAAAGATAACGTCGCGCAGGGAAGTGGTCGTCAGGTAGGGAGATGCCAGCTTGTTGGCCAGAAAATAAGAGATCGCCGCTTCGAGTGAGCGGTGCTTAAGAACCATGTCATGGAGAAACCCTGCAAGCATGGACTCGTTCCTCGCCACCTCTTCAACCTCATGACGAAGCCGTGCCCATACAGGATCTGGGGTATCATTCTTCAGTGCGTTCATCAACCCTCCCTTTTACCTTCGCTATATGAATAGAGTCTGGCCGCCTTTTGACATCTCCAGAAAGGTGGCGACACCAAGTACGCCCTTCACCTCCGGGATAAAGTCATCTTTCGTTAAACCCAGCACATGCATGGCCATCTCACAGGCGTAGAAGTTGACTCCCAGGGCCTTTGAGGCATCAAACAACTCCTCCAGGGTGGCCACATTCTTTCCCTTCATCATCCCGGTCATGAGCAAGGGACTGAGACCGCCAAAATTGAGGCGACTGAGCGGCAGGGACCTTCTTCCGCCCAGCAGGAAGTTGAAGACCCGGGCCAGAAATCCGGTGCCGATAAAACTTCTGCCGGTTTTATTCTTGATGCTGTTCAGGCCCCAGAAGGTGAAGAAGATGTTGACCTCGTAACCTACCGCCGCAGCTCCTGAAGCCAGGGTGAAAACCGCTATCACCTTGTCGAAATCACCGCTCATGTTGATGAGCGAAAGTTTGTTTTTTTCTGCCATACCCGGACTCCTTGCAAGACGCAACTTTACACTTTGGTAAATATACCCTGACTCTTACCTTCCCGCTACAACAGCGCTGAGGATATCCTCGGCCAGGCGCAGCCCCCCGCGGAAACCGGTGTATCCCCGGTCGAGCACGGCGCGGTTGGCCACCGGAAAGCTGACAGAGAGGTGCGGAGCGCCAATGGCCTGGGCCAGTTCCCGCTCCAAAGAGCTGCCGATGACAAAGGCCGGGCTGAAGGCGTTATGGTACTTTTGGCCGACGGAAGGCGGCCATTTTTTTTGGAGGTGTTCGATGGCCCGGCTGCCGTCGGTTTCAAATACCAGCGTTGTTTTGTAGCGAGACTCCAGAACCTTCAACTGGTTGGTCAGACGGTCTTTCTGCTCGTCTTCAAGGGGATCGGTGCAGACGGTCAACTCGGGCAGCCATCCCAGGTCGTCGGCCAGGAACTTGGTAAGGGCCGTGGCATAGTTGGAGTCGCCCACCACAACGGCGTAACGCTGCAGATCGAGATCGTTGAAGCAATCGGTTAATGGCTCGATGAAACGGAAGTAGACCTGTTTTTCGCGGTTGATGAGTGTGTTGATCTTATGGCTGGAGATCATCAGGGTCTTGCCCACGCTCCGCAGAAATGCCTCCGAGGCGCTGGCCCCAACCGGCAGCGGCAGGCTCAGAAAGGGCGTGCCGTGAATCTCTTCGAACAGTTTGGCCGCCTCAACGCCGTAGACGTGCGATACGACGATGTTCAATGCGGCTGACCCTGCCTTGCGGATATTCTCTATCGTATCTTCAGCGGTGAAGAAGGAGTTAACGGTCACTCCCAATGCCTCCAGCAGGCGGCGCACCCCATCCAGGTTGCCGCGCCAGAAGGGGTCGGCCGACGGCACGACGCCCCACAGGTTGACGCTGTTTTTGACCTTGGCCGTACCTCGCTCCACGAACTCCCGGAACAGGGCCTGCAGAGCCAGATCGTATCCCCAGTAGGAGTTTCCCTTGAATCCACCGGTTTCGGCGCCGATGATCGGGACGCCCTGGCTGCGGAAATCTGCGACCACCGTCTTGATGTCGTCGCCGATCACCTCGGTGACGCAGCCGGTCAATACGGCGTAGATCTGGCCGTCCATGACCTTGAGGGTGCTTTCGACCTGTTCCCGGAGGCGCGAATCGCCGCCGAAGACCACTTCCCGCTCCTGGACGTTGGAACTGGGGATGGAGAGGGTTCCGCAGTAGCCCCCCACCTGGAGCCCCGACCCGCCGTTCTGGGCCCAGGCAAAGTTGCCGGCACAGCCCGAGGCGGAGTGGAGGATGGGGATACCTCCGGGCAGGGCCGATATGGTTGCCGCGGCACCACCAAGTGCGCACACGTAGCGGGGGCGTTCGATAAAATTGTCACTCATGCCGCAACACCTCCACTTTGATCGATATGGGAAAAGGGGTCCGCCTTGTACCAGGCGTCACTGTAGGGAAGTCGGAGGTTTTTCACCAGCTTGCGGTTATAGATCGGATTTCTAAGCTGGCGGTACAGGCGGCGGGCAATCTCGTAGACCCCTTTGTAGCCGATGTAGGCCAAGCCAGTGTTGTAGATGACATGGGTGGGAATGCCCAGCTTGGCGGCAGTGCCGTTGCCGTTGGCATGCCCCAGGAACAGGTCGGGCTTGAGCCTCTTCAGCAGGTTGGCCTCCTCAAAGGGCTGCACGTTGGCGATATCGATCACGTAATCGTCCTTGCTGGAATTGGCCAGCTTCTGGTACTCCACTTCGGCAAATTCGTCGTGATGGAAGGAGCGGATGCCCGAGACCGCGAACCCCAGCTCTTCCAGCAGCCGGGCCGTTGCCAGGGCGCGGAACTCGCCGGCGCTGATGAATACCTTCTTGCCTTCGAACAGCGGACGGAAGACCTCCAGCGCCTCCTTCAGTTCCCGTTCCTCATGTTCGATGATCCGTTCCGCCTTCTCCTCCTCGCCGAAACGCGCCGCCACGTCCCTTAGCCAGAGGCCGGTGTTTTCGATGCCGATCGGCATGTGGCGGATCAGGGAGGGAACGCCGAAACGCTCCTCAAGATAACCGAGGAAATAGTCGTCATGGGTCGGACAGGTGCTGACCGAGAGCGCGGCCTGGGTGGCCTTGACCATGTTCTCTGGGTGGGTGAAGACCGGGAAGACGTTGACTTCCAGCCCGAGCGTGGTCAGGAGGCGTTCCAGTTCCACCTCATCGACACGCCCCATGGACGACACGTTCATCAGGTTGACGGTGCGGGGCAACCGCTCCAGCCCCTTGAAGGGCGCCAGGCCGTCCCCGGTCGGGGCCTGTTCCCCCTCCCGCAGCAGGGTGCGGCCGATGCCGTGATAGACCGCGTCGTAGGCCGTGGCCCAGATCTTGGTCTTGAAGCCTTCGCAATGCACCGGCAGCAGCTTGGCGGTGACCTGGGGCTGTACCCGCTGCACCACGCCGTCGATGTCGTCGCCGATGATGCCGGGCACGCAGCCCGCCACCACGGTGATGCTGAACGGCCGGTAACGCCGGTCGGCCTCGATGATGGCCTTTTCCAGTTTTTCTTCGCCGCCGGTGATGACATCGGTTTCGTCCATGGCCGTGGAGAGCCAGATTCCGTCCTTGGGCTGTCCCCAGCGCACGTTGTTGCCGAAGCGCACATTGGCGTTCTGGGAGTGAGTGCAGCCGCCGCAGCCGACAGCGCTGTGCAGCAACACCACATTGTCCGGCAGGGAGTTGAGCATGGCCAGGGCCGGCAGGATCAGGCAGATGGACCCCTGGGTGAAGGAGCGTTCGCCGTCGTCGTGCAGGCAGGATTTCTTGCCCTTGGCGCCGGCCATTTCGCAGATTGTGCCGCCGTGGGCGATGCAGGCCTTGAGCCGGTCTTCGCGCTTGGGCGGGGATTTCAGGTCGATATAGCTCATGGTTGTTCCTTCTGAGTTCCACAGTCATGGTGCGAATGGCGCATCTTGCGACGTTCTAATTACGCCACCGCAACAGGTGCCGTTCAAGCCGTTCCGTACCCCAAGTGATGGCCGTCACCACCATGCTGATGAAGATGATGCCCACGACCACCCGCGGGTAGTCGGCAAAGTCGGCGAAGTTTTTGACGTACCAGCCGATGCCGGAATTGGCGCCTATCAGTTCCGCGGCAGCCAGCAAAATAAAGGCGAAGACCAGTGCCAGGGTGGCGCCGGTACAGATGGATGGCATGGCGCCGGGAAGGATGACGCGGGCCAGCATGGTGCGATCCTTCAGGTTGAGCACCCGCGCGGAGTCCAGCAGCCCCTTGGGAATGTTGAAGACGCCGTTGACCGTGTTGATGAAAATAGGCCAGAAAGCGCCGATGAAGATCACGAAGATCGAGGCCGCGCGGAAGCTCGGCAACAGGGCAATGGCATAGGGGATGTAGACAATGGGGGGAATGGGTCCCAGCACCTTGGTGAACGGGTTGACGGCATGGAACAGGCGAACCCGCCAGCCGACCAGAAGACCCAGCGGCAGGGCTATTGCCAGTGCCAGCAGATACCCGCTCACCAGCAGGATCAAGGAATTCACCAGACCCTTCAGCATGGCCGGCAATTCAGCCACGAGCAGCGCCAGTACCGCTTCGGGCTGTGGGAAGAGCATCGTATCCAGCAGCACGAAGCGAGTAGTGGTCAGATACCATACCAAAAAGGCGGCAAAGATGATGGCGCTCACATCGGCGGCTCCCCGGCGGGCTTCATTGTTCTTGACGGTGGCCTGCCGGATCAGGGCGACGGCCTTGATGACAACAGCGACAAGCAGGAGATGCCAGGGGGCCTGCCGCCCTGCCGACGGCCAGAGCAGGGCTGCCAACAGGGCGATGAACAACAGGTTCGATACAGTTACTATTTGTTTCATGATTTGAGCCTAATGAGTCATGATATGCAGATTCGGATCGCCGCTCTTGAATTCCTTCTCAAGGTTTTTCCAGAGTTTTTCCTTTGGTTCGCGTTGTTCCAGTGTTGTCAGGGCGCTGGCGTACAGCCTGGTATTGATGTGATTGTCGATCGCCTCGTTGGAGGTAATGTACTCTGCCTTCTTCATGAATTCCCAGAACTGGAGTACCGATTTCCGATGCGGGTCGGGGCTGACCAGCAGGTGTCCGCCGTAGATATCCTTAAGCAGGTCGGCCTTGTCGATCTGCACGTATTTTGCGACCGCATCCACCGTACCGTTCCTGTCCGTTTGGTAATACCGGTAAGCCTTGAGCAACGCGGTCAAAAAGTGCTCGAAGTCCGCTTGGCGTCCCTTGAGCGTAGCGGTCAGGGCCACCTGGCGGCAGCAGGTGTGCCCCTTGATTATGTCTCCCGAATACTTCACGACTTTAAGGCCCTGTTTTTCAGCGAGTGTCGTATAAGGGATCCAGACCAGGCCCGCGTCTACACCCCCCTTCTTGACAGCCTCCAGCACGGCGGCGGGAGAATCGAATTCCTTGAAGGTCAGGTCTTTCTTCAAATCCAGACCGGCACTTTGCAGTGCGGCGCGAAAGACCACGTCACCGGTGGCAAGCCTCACCGTGCCGATGGTGGCTCCCTTGTAGTTTTTCAGGTTCTTGAACTGTTCCGCCTTTTCAGGCCTTGCGATCAGGCCGTGCCCTTCGCCCAT
>JBEKFJ010000070.1:0-18059 GCA_050013355.1 Oryzomonas sp. | reverse complement strand
TCCCGCGACGCTCCAGGTCCGCCAGCACCTGCTGGCACTCCCCCACGATGAACTCATGCCTCTTGGGATTGAGCCGGTTGAGCCCGAAATTTGCCTTTGCCCACTCGGTATAGCCGGGGGAGGCGTCCACGCTCGCAACCTGCACGGCACCGGCCGAGGCGGCGGCCACCGAGAAGGCGCCGGTGTAGGCGAACAGGTTGAGCACCCGCTTGCCGGCCGCCCGGGACATCAGGTCGCGGCGGTTCTTGCGCTGGTCGAGGACCAGCCCGGTATTGAGCCCCTGCTCCAGGCTGACCAGGAAGTTGAGGCCGTTTTCCCGCACCTCCAGGCGCTGCGGCGCCGGTGTACCGGCAAGCAGCCGGCCGTAGCTCTTGGTGTCGCTGACCGCTTCCAACTCGCGCGTCTTCTGGGGGCGGGCCTTCTCGTAAATCCCCTGTGGCGCGAGCAGGTCGTTCAACACCTGGGTCACGAGCTTCAGGTACGGCCGCCAGCCGGTGCAGTAGAGCTGCACCATCAGGTAGTTGCCGTAACGGTCCACGGTCAGGCCGGGAAGCCCGTCCCCCTCGGCGTTGACCAGCCTGTAAGCATCGGTGTCCCCTAGGTCGGCATGGCTGCGGCGCAGCTCAAGGGCTGCCTGAAGACGCTTCGTCAGCCAGGCGCGCTCCAGGCGAATCCGCTCCCACGACAGCACCCGTGCCACGATACGGTCCTGCGGGTCGAGCAGGGCCGTGGCCAGGAAATTGCCCTGGCCGTCGACCAACTCGATCACCTGGCCGGACTGTCCGCCCGGCCAGCGCTTGGTATGGTTGTCGGCTATGATCCAGGGATGCCCCAACTCCAGCATCCGCACCGATTCCGGCCCTATCTTCCATTCGGTCGCGTGCATTGTTGCCGGTCTCCGATCTGTTGTGTACCCACCCCTTTTACCCACAAACCGCCCTGTTGACAACTACAAAGCCTAAAGCCCGCTATGTGCGGGCCTTAGTGCGTCTGAACCTCTGGAATGCGTCAATTTATTGCAAGGTCAAAGAAGGCGAACATCGACGAGGAGGCCCTCACCCGGCCTTTGGCCACCCTCTCCCACAAGGAGAGGGTAACGGTATCCCTTCTCCCAGGGGGAGAAGGATAGGATGAGGGGGCGCTACGCCGCACAATTTTGCTTGCGAAATTGGACCGCGAAGGCGCCCCGAAGGGGGCGGCCGTCAGGCCGAGTCACGAGGAGACGTGAAGCCTGACGCCGAGATTGCGAAAAAGTGGCGCGTTTCTCACTACTCGACCCAGTCGTCGTCCGCCTCTATCGGCGCAAACCCCCTGCGCATCGTGTTTTCCGTTATCACTCGCGGGTCCATGAAGTGAAGCAGGTAATCGGGACCGCCCGCCTTGGTGCCGACGCCCGACATGCGCGCCCCGCCGAAGGGTTGGCGTTCCACCTGGGCTCCGGTGTTGTTGCGGTTGATGTACAGGTTGCCGACCCGGAAATCGCGGCGTGCCCGTGCCAGATGCTCGGGGCTGCGGCTGAAGATGCCGCCGGTCAGGGCAAAGCGGGTCGAGTTGGCCCACTCGATGGCCTGGTCGAGGTCCTTGGCGCGCATGACCGCCAGCACCGGGCCGAAGACCTCCTCCTGGGCCAGGCGGTGCTGCGGGGTGATGCCGCCGATGATGGTCAGCGGCACCCAGTACCCCTCGCCCTGGGGGGCCGGGCTTTCGTAGAGCAGCTTCCCTTCCTGCTTGCCCAGGGCGGCATACTCAAGGATGCTCTTTTGGGCTGCAGTATCGGACACGGCCCCCATGGTGTTGGCCGGGTCCTCGGAGGGACCGATGCGATATGCCTGGGCCGCCTTGACCAGACGGTCGGTGAACTTGTCGTAGACCACGTCCGTAACAATGACCCGGGAACAGGCCGAGCACTTCTGCCCCTGGAAACCGAAAGCCGAGTAGAGCACGTGCGGCACGGCCTCGTCCAGGTCGGCGTCGTCGTCGATGATGATCGCGTTCTTGCCCCCCATCTCGGCGATGATCTTCTTGACGTTGGGCTGGCCCGGATAGACCTTGGCGGCCCGCTCGACGATCCGCAGGCCGACCTCCATGGAACCGGTGAAGGCAATCAGGCTGATGTCGGGGTGATCCACCAGGAAATCCCCCATCACGCTGCCCCGGCCGGGGACGTAGTTGAACACGCCGGCCGGCAGCCCGGCCTCCCGGAAGATCTCCACCAGGTGATGGCCGATGATGCCGGTGATGTTGGAAGGCTTGTAGATCACCGGATTTCCGGTCACGATGGCGGCGGAGGCCATACCCATGCTGATGGCCAGCGGGAAGTTCCACGGGGCGATGACCGCCGCCAGCCCCTTGGGCTCGTAAAAATAATGGTTCAGCTCGCCGGGAGCGTTGCCGACCCGCTGGGGCGCCCCCAGACGGATCATCTCCCGGGCATAGTACTCCAGGAAATCAATCGCCTCCCCCACGTCGGCATAGGCCTGGTCCCACTGTTTGCCGATCTCCAGCACCTGCCAGGCCGACAGTTCGAAGGCGCGCCTGCGGGCGATCCCGGCCGCCTTGAGCAGGTACTGTGCCCGCTCATGGGGCGCTGTGTCCCGCCAGGCCGGGAAAGCGGCCTTGGCGGCGGCGATGGCCTTGGTCACCTCGGGGATGCCGGCCTGGCAGATCCGGCCCAACACCTCGGACGGCTTGGCAGGGTTGACGGTCGGAATCAGGTCGTCAGCGGTCACCTCCCGGCCGCCGATAAAGAGCGGGTAGGTCTTGCCCAGGCTGGTGCGCACCAGGGCAATGGCGGCCGGAAAGGCGGCGCGATGGTCGGGGCGGGTGAAATCCGCCATCGGGTCATTGGCGAAACGGGGCAGGCCGCCAAAGGCGGCAACGGGTTTCCTCGGCTTTGCGGCCCGTTCGCTCCGCTCCCGTTCCGCGGTCTTCTCCGGGTCTTCCAGCAGGCGCTCGATCTGGGCATCTTCGGCGAAACTCTGGCGCAGGAAGGATTCATTGGCGGTATTTTCCAGGAGGCGCCGCACAAGGTATCCCATGCCCGGCACCATGTCTCCGTAGGGGCAGTAGAGGCGGATGCGTCCCGCGACCTTGAGGATGCCCATGCGGACCGGCTCGGCCATGCCGTACAGCACCTGGAATTCGTAACGCGACTCGGGCACGTGCAGTTCATTGGCCGTCTCCATGACGGCCGAGATTGTGCGAATGTTGTGGGAAGCGCAGCCGAAATGGCAGACATGGTGGTTTTCCAGAATCATGCGCGCCTGGCGCTCATAGGCGGCATCGGTTTCGGCCTTGATGGTCCAGACCGGGATCGGCCACCCCATCTGCTTGGCCTTGACCGTCTCATAGTCCCAGTAAGCCCCCTTGACCAGACGGATCGATATTTGGGTCTGCTGCGCCTTGGCCCAGGCCAGCAGGTCGGCCAGGTCCTTGTCGGTGTCCTTCAGGTAGGCCTGGAGCGCGACGCCGATGTGGGGATAATCCCTGTATTCCATCTTCAGGCAACGGAAGACCTCCCGGGTGATGTCCTTGAAACGGTAGGACTCCATGTCGATGCAGAGGAAGCCCCCCATCTCCACCACCCTGGCGCAGATCAGGCGCATCCGGCGCAGGATGGCCTCGACCGACCCCTCGAAATCCTGGGGGTTGGCCAAGCAGTACAGGGCCGTCGGCTTGACCGAGATATTGACCTTGGGCGCATGACCCCAGTCCAGGCTCGGATCGCCCCCTTGGCCGGACAGACCTTTCCACCCCTTCTGTTCATCCCTGAGGGCGTCCAGCAACCCCAGATAGGTCCCCACGTAGGCATCGGCCTCTTCCTCCGAGAGCGTCGCCTCGCCGAGCACGTCAACCACGGCGGCAAATCCGTCCTTGCGCAGCTTCTCCATGTTCTTGACGGCTTCCCCGGTATTTTCGCCCACAATGAACTGGCGGGCCATCTCCTGGATATTGGCCGAGATGACCTTGTTGAGCACCGCCCCCCCCAGCGAGCCGAGCATGCCGGCCATCCTGGCGCCGGTGGAGAGTACCTGCGGCATGTCCTTTTCCTCGCCAAAGTACTCGCGGATATGATCGGTCAAGAGCTTGGAGTTCGTCAGGGACGGAAAGGCATCGACAAAGCGGAACATCTGGATCTTGAACTGTTCGTTTTGCATGCTCCAGTCCATGACCTTGCCCATCCAGGCCCCCTTGTTGAAGAGAGAGGGCTTCTCCCCCGAGATGGTGGAGAAAAAATCCTTGCCGCGCGCTACGATCTTTGCGTCGAGTTCCGGATTCTGCATAGAGACTCTCCTGGAGTTGGGTGAGTCATTAAAAGAAGCATGAAAGAAGACCGGAGAGGTAATTTTCCCGTATCTGCTGACCATAATATTCCTTGCCCCAAAACACATAGGAGAAGGTTGCCTGGAACCGCCGCGCCCAGAGGGAAGCACCGACCTCCGCCGCCGGCAGGAAGATCCGTTTGTCCACGCTCCGGCTATGCGCAAAGGTGTTGCCGTCGAGTACGAGGTTCCTGGCGACCAGGCTTGCGCCCCCACCCGCAAAAGCATAGACTCCCCATTCATGACGAGACTTGTCTGCCTGCGGAAACGGCAAATAACCGCTCCCGCGCAGTATCGTTGTCCCGAAGTCGTATGGGAGATAACCTATGCGCAACTGCGCATCGGTCTCGGCCTGAATGAGATAGTTGCCCAGAAATGCCCCGCCCATCGGGATCAGCTCAATATCAACCTCGGAATCATGAGGAGTGAGATCATATTTGCGGCGGTATTCGTAGAACAGATTGACGACCGGCTCGTTCTTTAACTGGTAAGACCAGCCTTGGGGGTCTTCATAACCCTCTATCCTATGGACGAACTTCTGAACATCTCCCGCGAACGCGTCGGGGCCGACAAGACCGGCAATGAGTTTCAGGCTGTGCAGGCTCTTCTCCGACTGCAGATGGGTCGTGATGCCGAGGTAGAGCAGGCCCGCGTAGGGATGGTCGGTCGGGCCCGGGTTACTCAGTCTGAAGTCGGGGGAAAACATGAGCTGGGTCAGTTCGTACGTGACAAACCGCTCCCCTTCGGCGTTTCCCCACAGATCCCACACCCCGCCGAGGGGTCCTTTCCCCTTCCGGGTCAGCGCAATGGATATCCCGTTCGTGTAGTTCTCATCATGCCCGCCAAGCGCGCTGTTCTCGTCGCGGACAGAGAGGGCATTCTGAGGCGGCAAGGATTCCTCTGCAAACGACGCAGACACCGAAAAGCATATGGACACGATCAGGATTGGCAGTATTATTGATTTCAAATCAGGGATGAAATCAAGGCGGCGAGGATTGAGGCGACGAAGGCGTACCGGTAGCACGTTGAGGAGCCGAAAACGAGCCAACGAAGATGGCGCCTTGATTTGGAATTGGTGTTTGAGCATTTGGCTGACCCCGAATCATCCTGCTGAAGTTTTACCGTCCTCTCAGGCCCGGCAAGCCTGAAAGAAGAGTATACGTTCAGGATCTTCCCTTTTCAAGGCGCCTGAATATATCCTACTTGAGCCCCCTTTTCAATCATCCTTGCCGGCCGGTGTGACCGTTTGCGCCGTCGAGGCGAGTTCGGAGCCGTTCCACCAGCCGCCACCGAGCGCCATGAATAATGCCGCGGTGTCGGCAAAACGGTTTGGACTTTGCCTGCACGAGGCATCATCAAATACTCTTCTATTTACCTTTTCTTAGGGTTTTCAGGATTTCCCGTTAACAGCCTTTATCGCCAGGCAGTCAAAGAGAACGCGGTCTGCCTGAAATGATGCCTCCCTGCGTTTAACGATGCGCCACCCGCCGTGTTGGAACATTCCCTGAGAGGCAATCCCTTCAGCGAGCCCCGCAGAGCCGTCCAGGAAGTCGACAAGCTGCCGGTCGTGGCCAAGAACGACAGGAGTGATACCGGTGCCGGTGATGATGGTCACAGGCTCCACGATGAGGTTCGCCAGGCTGTATGCGGGGGCTTCCACTATTCTTGGTCTGGCCTGCAGTTGAATCATCCGCGCCCGGGTGTCCGGGCCGACAGTTCCCTTGGTGGAGCTGATCAGGTCGAGGAGATGCTCACGAACCTCGTTTAGTTGCCCCGCAGCGTTCAGACTATCGAGACCGGGATAGATTGCAAGGGCCTTTGCCAGCAGGGAAACCTCTCGCAGATAATTGCTGCGCTGGTTTTCCGGCACAAGATACATAGCGATTATCCTGACAGGCATGCCATCCGGTGCCCCATAATCAATTCCAGTCGGGCTCCATCCCACGACACAGATGAGGTCTTCATTGAATGGG
The DNA here is from genome assembly GCA_050013355.1 of Oryzomonas sp. GTDB lineage: Bacteria > Desulfobacterota > Desulfuromonadia > Geobacterales > Pseudopelobacteraceae > Oryzomonas. The sequence goes on along the minus strand of JBEKFJ010000070.1, from coordinate 11,764 downwards.
ACCCGCGCATCTGGGCAGGCCCAGCCTTTGCCGAGCGCTGTTTTGGCGGCCTCTTCCTTGGCCAGGATCAGCCCGGCCACATCGGTGCCTGCCGGAAGTGACGGTATCGCCTCAAGAATGTGCGCCAGTAACCTAAGAGAGTGTTCCTTGTCGCTGTCGGGGAGTTCGATCAGTCTTCCTTCCTGTAGCGCATCCAGCAAACTGTCCATTGTCAATTACCTCCATAACGGTTAAAGAACCATGTTTTTACGAAGTGGGTCAGGATGCAATAGGTTACGAGGAAGCCGGCAATCCAGGCCCAGTAGATGGCCGGTAACGGGACCATGCCGAGTGTATCTGCGAAGGGCGAGTACGGCAGCCAACCGGCCACGGCCATGATGACCAGGGTGGTCAGCGTCAGGTGCAGTGAGGCGCGGCTGCCGAAAAACGGGACACGCCGGGTCCTGATGATATGCACGATCATGGTCTGGGTCAAAAGCGATTCAACGAACCACCCGGTCTGGAACAGCCGGGCGTGCATCTCCTGCTGCGCCGTTCCCGTCCCCGGATCGCTGAACGCGCTGCAACCGAAGTAGTACCACATCAGGGCAAAGGTGGCATAGTCGAAGATCGAACTGATCGGTCCGATGAAGACCATGAAACGCTTGATATTGTCAACGTTCCACTTGAGGGGGTTGACTACTAGCTCCTCGTCCACTCTGTCGGTAGGGATGCCGGTTTGGGAGAAATCATAGAGCAGGTTGTTGGTCAGAATCTGCACCGACGACATCGGCAGGAACGGGAGCAGGTAGCTGGCTCCGACAACACTGAACATGTTGCCGAAGTTGGAACTGGCACCCATGCGAATATACTTGACGATGTTGGCGAAGACCCGCCGTCCTTCCAGGATCCCCTCTCCGAGGACCAGCAGGCTTTTCTCCAATAGCACAATGTCCGCGGTCTCCTTGGCCACGTCCACGGCCGAGTCAACGGAAATGCCGACATCGGCAGCCTTGAGGGCTGGCGTATCGTTGATCCCGTCCCCCATGAAGCCCACCACGTGGCCGGCCTCGCGCAGGGCGCGGACGATCTGCTCTTTTTGGGCCGGGCTGATCTTGACGAAGATATCCTCCGCAAGTACCAGTTGGCTGAATTCCTGCGGTGTGAGCTTGGACAGCTCCGCCCCCGTTACCACCCGTTCCACCTTTAGTCCAACGTTCGTACAGACCCTTTGCGTGACCAGAGCGTTATCGCCGGTAAGCACCTTGACCCGGACCCCGGCTTTGTGCAGGAGTTCCAGCGCTTCGGTTGCCGAGGCCTTGGGGGGATCGAAGAAGGCGACATAGCCTAGGAGAATCAGCTCGGATTCGTCCTTTACGGAAAAGTTGGTCTTTGCCTGCGGAAACTCGCGGTAGGCGATGGCCAACACGCGGAATCCGTCCCTGTTTAGCTTGTCAACCTCCTCGAAGAGATTGTCCCGGATCATCTCGATCAAGGGGTAAACCTCGTCGCCGATCGTGTAGTGTCTGCAGCAGTCGTAGACTTCCTCCACCGCGCCTTTACAGATCAGCACATGGTCTTCATCGTCGTCCACGACCACCGACATGCGGCGGCGCTGAAAGTCGAACGGCAGCTCGTCCACCAGCCGGCACCGCTCTACATTCAGGTCGCCATGGTCAAGGATGGCCCGGTCTATCAGGTTGCGAAGCCCGGTCTGATAATGGCTGTTCAGATAGGCATAGTTCAGAACGTCTTCACTTGTGTGCCCAGTGATGTCCACATAACGTTCGAGGACAACCTGGTCCTGGGTAAGCGTGCCGGTTTTGTCCGTGCAGAGGATATCGATGGCACCGAAGTTCTGAATGGAGGGGAGCCGCTTGATAATGACCTTTTTTGCGGCCATGGCCAGCGCTCCCTTGGCCAGGTTCACGGTGACTATCATGGGGAGCATTTCCGGGGTAAGGCCCACGGCGATGGAAAGGGCGAACAGCAGGGCTTCGGACCAGTTTCCCTTGGTCATGCCGACGATGAAAAATACCGCGCAGGTCATGACAACCATGAAACGGATCATGAGCCACGTGAAGGACCGTACGCCGATATCGAAGCTGGTTTTCCCGCGCTCTTCGCCAAGACTTTTAAAAATAGCGCCGAACAGGGTCCTCGTGCCGGTGTTCACTACCAGGCCACGGGCTGAACCGCTGGTCACGCTGCTGCCGAGATAGCAGGCGTTTGCCAGCTCCCAGGCGCTCTGGTCCCGAGCTTCACCGGCATGGGCGGTCTTCTCCACGGGCATGGATTCGCCGGTCAGCGAAGACTGGCTCAAAAAGAAGTCCTTGGCGACCAGCAGCCGTACGTCGGCCGGCACGATGGAGCCGGCCTGCATCAGGACTATATCCCCCGGAACAACGTCAGTGATCTTGATTTCAGTCTCAACACCGTCGCGCAAGACGAGTGCCCGCGATTGAACACGTTTGCCAAGGGTCTCCACCGCACGACTGGATCTACGATCCAGGATATAGGAGAGCCCGACGCTGAGCACGACCATGGCACTGACAATGACCGCCGATTTGGCCTCGCCGATAATCCCGGAAACGGCGGCGATCACCAGCAGTTGAATCACCAGAGGACTCTTGCAGCGGCGGAGAATGTCGCCCCAGAAGCCTAATTGCTTGGCGTGGGCCAGTTCGTTCGCACCGTATTGGCCCAGACGACGTCCTGCCTCTTCGGCAGACAACCCTTTGGGTGTTGATTTTAGCGCCTCGATTGCCTCCTGTTCGGAGACTGCGCACAGCTCAACCATGCGGCGCTCATGCTCGCTTGCATCTGAACCCCTATTCGTATCGTTTTGAGAGCTGGTTCGGCCTGGAAATAAATTAGAAAACTTGAGCATATTCGAAAATCACCCTCCGTCTCATGGTAAGGATAGAAGCATCACGATCATTTTTATTACGGCAGATTGCACCTTAAATAGTGGGGGAATGAATTTAATTGCACTCTGTGCAAACTTCGCCACGCAAGGCTTCCAATCCTTCTTTTACGATGATTGGAAGCATGATGAGGGCGGCGACCGGATCGGCCCACCACCAGTTAAAAGCAGCGTTCAAAACCAGTCCACCCAATAATATAACTGAAAGATAGGCGCAAAGGGAACTCTGACGGGAGTCTGCCAACAGCGCAGCACTGTTCAGACGGCCGGCAGCGCGCCGTTTTGCACGAGCCAACAGGGGCATGACGAAGAGGGCGAGAATGGCCACCGCGATACCGGCAAAGCTGGTTTCCGGCGGCTTTTTGAGGACGAGTGAGGAAATAGCCTCATACCCTACGTAAGCGGACAGCAACATGAAACAGGCACCCACAAGCTTAAGGGCAATCTGTTCACGCTGTTCGTCTGGATGGGTTGACAACAAACGCCATAACAGAATCAGTGACGACAGGATTTCTATCAGGGTGTCAACACCAAATCCGACGAGCGCTATACTACCGGCAACAATTCCAGCTCCAAGAGCAACGCCTGCCTCGATGAGGTTCCAGCCAATAGTCAAATATTCGAGCCTTCGAGCGTGATTGGTGTCATCCACTCGACCGGTTTGATCGTCAGCAGACTCTTTCATAGCCTTTTCCCTCATGGTTTATTATAAAGGCTGAAATGGTTCAAAAGCTTTTGTTTACCGCGGATAGTATGAATGCGAAGTTACTTTACATACTTTATACCATGCATCCCAAATAGGGCCACCTCCCTACTGATTTGTGGAGGTAACTTTCGTGGTTCTGAATGACGATCTGCAGGGTGGAAGGGGCCGCCATCATAGATTGGTGGTCTCTATTGTGTGGATCGACGTGCAACTCTGACCCACTATCGGCGCCAAAGCATACCCACCTGTTTTTTTATACAATTATTTTCATAATAAAAACTTGACATAATTTTTGGGGGGGAGTAGTTAATAAAAAGTTGCGTTCCTCGTTAGCATGAGGCGTTTGCACAAACACAGGCTACTGCCCGGAAACGTCGAAAGACGCCAATGGGTAGACCAGGTATTGCCGGATTAAGGCTTTACTTAAGGTAGCTGGTTCCTGAACCTACGTTGTGCACTGCCGAAAACCTACGAGTGGGGAATCAGTGTCTACTGTCTATTAGGCCATGGTTCTCCCATGGCCTTTTTTGTTGTGCATTATTCGAAAATGAAGGGTGGTGGTTTCACACATTGGACAGTCATAGTTGCGAATATCCTTTATCCATCCCGTTCCCCCAGCGGAAATTACGTTAAAGCCCTCCTCATTACCTTCTCTGCTTTGACTGTTCCGTTTCGTGTGGAACGGGGACGACACTAAAGCAGGGAATCCCTCGTCGGATTTCTCTTTTCCTTACATTACCGTTGCAGACGTGCGCTTATTCACCTGCGGATCATGTCGCGTTTGTTTTGTGCGCCTTGAGCCTTGCATGATGGAATACGCCTGCAAATAGATAACATAGCTCGGATATGCATTACATAAGGAAGGAGATTCAGGAATGTTTAAATTATCAAACATCTATTACGAATTCCGCAGGATATGGAAGGCGATCTCGCTCTTCTTCATCATCTCGGGTCCGGGGCTTGTGGTGATGATCGCCGACAACGACGCCGGGGGCATCACCACCTACGCCGCCACCGGCGCCAAGTACGGCTATCACCTGATCTGGTTCCTGCTTCTCCTGATCCCGGTGGCCTATTATGTCCAGGAGATGACCGTCCGTCTGGGGGCGGTCACCAAACGGGGGCATGGCGAAGCGATATTTGCCGGTTTCGGCGCCTTCTGGGGGTGGTTTTCGCTGATTGACCTGCTCTTTGTCAACTGGCTGACCCTGGTGACCGAGTTCATCGGCATGACCTCGGCCCTCAGGATCTTCGGTATCCCTCCGTGGCTCACGGTTATCGTCATATGCATCGTTATGTTGATCATGGTGGTGCAGGGGCGCTACTGGACCTGGGAGAAGCTCGCGATCTTGTTTTGTTTCGTGAACCTGATCTATATCCCCGGCGCCTTCTTGGTCAATCCGTCGGTACATGACATCATTCATAACGGTTTCATGCCGCACATGCCGCCGGGAGGCTTTACCAATGACCTCTTCTTCTTCATCATGGCCAATATCGGCACCACCATCGCTCCGTGGATGCTTTTCTTCCAGCAGAGCGCGGTGGTGGACAAGGGGACCAAGGAAAAGGAGATCCCCTGGGGGAAGGTGGATACCTTTGTGGGATCGATCGTGACCGTGGTGGTGGCGATCTTCATCGTAATTGTGACCGGGACCATCCTGATAGGGGTCAATGTCGACGACGCGGCCCAGGCGTCACAGATGCTCATGAAGACCCATAAATACGCCGGCACCTTCATGGCCATCGGTCTGTTCGATGCGGGCTTTCTGGGGGCGGTATGCATCTCGCTCGCCAGCTCCTGGGCCTTAGGCGAGGTGTTCGGCTGGGCCCACTCGCTCAACAACAAGGTCCGGGAGGCCCCCTGGTTCTATGGATTCTACTTCGTGTCCCTCATAACAGCCGGCCTGGTGGTCTTGATTCCCAATGCTCCGCTGGTGCTGATCACCCTCTTCGTTCAGGTGGTGGCGGTAACCCTGCTGCCGGCGGCACTGGTCTTCCTGATCCTGCAGTATACCAATAGCCTGTGGCAGAATATCGTCACATGCACCATCGTGGTGTTGATCGTTATCCTGTCCACCCTTTACGGGATGAGCGCCCTGTTCCCGAACATGTTCAAATAAGGAGGTATGAACCATGATCAGAGATTTCTTTTCCCATAACTTCGCCAAGATTCGCGAGATCAATCAAAAGTATGCCAAGCCGAATGTAGAGATGTCCGGCTGGGTAAAAGCCTCACTGCTGTTCCTGCGCCTGTACCTGATCCTGCTGGTCGGGCTGTTGTTGTACAAGTTCATTACTCTCCTGTGAAACGAGGTGCGCCATGAATACCTTTATCGATAAGAAGACTGAAAAAGTCTATTTCCTGAGCGACCTGATCGGCGCAAAGGTCATCGTCCATGGGAAGAAGGTCGGGAAACTGGGTGATCTGCTCATCAGGGAACAGGAAAAGATCCCCGAGGTGACCCACATCATCGTCACCCGCCCTTTCGGCCACAAAACGCTCCTGGTTCCGTTCGAACGGGTGGAGACGCTGGAACTCGGCAAGATAGTCCTCGATATCCCGGACATCACGCCCTTCGAAGGAGAGCCGGAAGAGACCCAGGTCCTCCTCAAGGATCATATCCTGGACAAAAAGGTCATCGACCTGGACGAAAACGAGATCGATGTCGTCTACGACGTCAAGCTGGTGCTGCGCAACGGGAAGCTCTATGCCACCGACGTGGATTTCAGCAGGTATGGGCTCCTGAAACGCCTGGGGCTGCGCTACTTTGTCGAGTTCGTCTACCACCTGGCCGAAATGTTCAAGAAGGAGACCATCTCTTGGGCCTATGTCCAGCCGTTGCCCGAAAAGATGGGGAGCTTCAAGGGGAACGTGAAACTGAGCATCCTCAAGGAAACGCTTCCCGAGATCCACCCTGTTGACTTGGCAGACATCCTGGAGGAACTCTCCGAGGAACAGCGGCTGGCAATCTTCAATGAACTGGATACCGACCAGGCTTCCGACACCCTGGAAGAGATCGAGCCGCGCGTGCAGCGCAGCCTGATCTCGTCGATGGACAAGGAGCGCGTCGCCGACCTGATCGATGAGATGACGCCGGCCCAGGCAGCCGACGTGCTTTCGGCCCTGCCGGCCGAGGATGCTGATGAGATCATGAACCTGATGGAGCATACCGAAACGGAAAAGATCGAATCGCTCCTTGAAGAGCAGGATGATACCATCATCAACCTGGCCACCAAACATTTCATCAGGATGCTGCCGGGTATAACAACCGATCTGGCCATAGGTGCGTTCCGGAAATTCGGTGAAGATGCGGACGTGCTGGATTACATCTACGTGGTCGATCACGACGAAAAACTCGAGGGTGTCGTGAGTCTCCCAGAACTGCTCATGGCAAAACCGGAGTCACACCTTCAGGATATCATGGTTACCCAGGTCATCAGTCTTGAGGAGACCGACACCATTGAGGACGCCAAGGAGAAATTCATCCGGTATCACTTTGATGCCTTGCCGGTCACAACTGCGGACGATGTTATCAAGGGTGTCGTGACCTACCGGGATATCATGGAGCTTGAACATTAGTCAGTTTCCGTCCGAAAAGGGTTCTTTTCCGCCCATGCGGCGTCAATCTTCGGGCTTGCTTGTGCGGCGTACCGATGTACGCCTCCGCGCAATCCCTTGATTTCCTGGCCTGTACGACAACGAGCGCAGCGAGTTGGACCGCGAAGGCGCTCCGAAGGAGGCGACCATGAGGTCGAGTCAAAAAGCCCTCCTTTCCGAATCGGAAACTGCTTGTTTCTCATCCGGAGTTTACGGATGGAAACTAGTCAGCGCATGTTGCGTTAGCATAGAAACTGCAAAAAATAATTTGACAAATAATTAGGACACATGGTATTGAAATTGAAAATCAATACCATGTCTATCTTGAAGCAACTATTTAAAGCAATTTAGGAAGTTTGTCATGAAAAAGCTTGTGAACATTTGTCTGGCATTTATTGCGGTAACTATGGCGGTCGTTACGCCTTTTGCGGTCCATGCCGATACGAATCAACCGGCACAACCGGTGAAAGCTGAGACACCCGATGGTACAGAACCGACGATAAATGCCACTCCGGGCAATCCTGCGCTAGCTGCTCTGGAGGCCTTGCCGGACTGGTTTCCAAAGTTATTGGGCATGCAGTTCAACGGTGTATACCAGGACGTGCCGGGGTTCCACAATCCCTATCAGGGCCCGAACAGCTTCCTAACCAGCCACGATTCCACCCAGACATATGGGTTGTATCTGGGCTCGCAACTGGCGCCAACGTTGCAACTCTATATGGATGCGGAGTGGTTCCGGGGAGGCGGTGTCAGCAACAACACTGGACTTGCCGGCTACGTCAATGGTGATGCCGTTCGGGCGGGGTCGTCGAACCAGTCACAGACCCCCTATGTGGCACGGCTGTTCCTCAGGTACTTCCTCCCCCTTTCCGCCGAAACCGAAAAAGTGGAACGGGCAATGGACCAACTTGCCGGAAGCCAGCCTGTCGGCAGATGGGAGGTTAAAGCCGGCAAGATAGCTGTAGTGGATGACTTTGACTTGAACCGTTATGCCAATAACAACCGCACCCAGTTTCTCAACTACGATTTCATGTACAACACCGCATGGGATTATGCGGCAGACACACGAGGATACAGCTACGGAGTTGCCACGGCCCTGGTCCAGCCGCAATGGCGATTGGCCTTCGGGGTTTATATGGAGGTTAATAAACCAAATGGCGCTGATTTTGATGTCCTTGACTGGAGAGAGCTTGGCTATAACCTTGAACTCACTCTGATGCCGAACGATATTGGAACGGTAATCCGTTTGCTCACCTATATCAACGAATCACGTACGGGCAGTTATGATGAGGCGTTGGCGTTGGGACGCGCCACTTCCACGACACCAAATACTTTGCTCGTTGAAAAACCCGGCGGCACCAAGTACGGTTTTGGATTGAATTTCGAGCAACCGCTGGCTGATGAAGGCGAAACAGGAATTTTTGGACGCCTCGGCTGGAACGATGGGAGTCACGAAACGTGGGCCTATACGGAAGCCGATCGTCATGCAAGCCTCGGCGTTCAGGTAAATGGCATCCACTGGGGGAGAAAAGTAGACTGCGTTGGCATCGCTTACGGGGTGAACGGTTTGTCCACTCAGCACAAAGATTATCTGGAAGCGGGCGGAAGCGGCTTTATGCTGGGAGATGGCATGTTGAATTACGGTTTTGAACAGGTGCTTGAAGCCTACTACCGGGTCCAACTCGGCCCGTATATCCAGATTTCACCTGATTTCCAACTCATCCGGAACCCCGGCTACAACAAGGACCGTGGACCGGCTGAGGTCTATGGCCTGCGGGTGCATGTGAGTTTTTAATATACTGAAAGTTGATGGTTACACATAATTTTTAATTTATGTTAAATTGTTATATTTTAGGAGAACCAAAACAGGTTGCAATATTATATTTATGTATCCATTTTAGGCAGTTAACCTCTTCTGTCCACGACAACCTGTAAATGAGATTCCGGTGTTGATATTTCAAAATGTGCGCAAATAAAAACCTCAGATACCAAAGAAAAACTAAAGGAACTTCGCATGTCTATTTTAAATTGCCATCCACAACGAAAGCGCATCGCTGTAATAGCCGGCGCAATGATAGTTCTCGCGGTAGGCGCCTGGTTAAGTACCCGTACGTCCGGCTCATCCAGCCACGCCGCTGAACAGGGTACAACCGACACGACATCACCCGCATTTACTCATCAAGGCGATAAGATAGTCATCCCCCAAGGCTCGGCACTACGTTCCCGAGTGGTCGTGCAACAGGTCGCTGTGAAAAGCAGTCCCCACTCGCTTCTTTTTCCGGCGACCGTTGAAGCCGATCCCGCGCGTACGGTCAACATCCTGCCGCCGGTTGCCGGTAAAGTGGTCAAGCTATTAGTCCGGCTGGGAGATCACGTCATGAAGGGGCAACAGCTTGCAGTGATCGAATCGGGCGACTTGGCGCAGGCTTATGCCGATGACGACAAAGCACGTGACGCACTGCAACGGACTGAACACACTCTGGAGCGCGTACGCGGCCTTAATAAAGCCGGGGCCGGGGCCGTCAAGGACCTGGAGCAGGCGGAGAGCGATGCCGCACAGGCCCGGGCTGAGTTCACCCGGGCCGAAGCACGGCTCAGGCAGATAGGCGTTCCGTCACAGCCCAAAGGCAAAACGCGCCTCTTGACCCTGACAGCGCCGATGACCGGCAGCGTGACCGCCCTCACGACTGCGCCCGGCGCATTCGTCAATGATCTGACCGCCTCTCTCATGACGATTGCAAACCTCGACTCGGTCTGGGTTACGGCGAACGTGCCGGAGAGCGATATTGCCCATATTGCCAAAGGGCAGTCCGTCGATGTCTCTTTCCCGGCCTATCCGGACCAGGTCTTTCACAGCACCGTTGCAATCGTGAGCGATGTACTGGAACCGGACACGCGCCGCAACAAGGTGCGGATCACCTTCGCCAATCCCGCCAGCAGATTCAAACCGAACATGTTCGCCAATGCGAGCTTCAACGTGCCGCAGAAATCTGCGGTGTTCGTGCCTAATTCCGCCTTGTTCATGGAAAACGACAACACCATCGTGCTGGTCGAGGTTTCACCCTGGACGTTCGTCAAGCGCCCGGTCATTCCCGGATACGGAGAGGGGGATGGCGCCCGCATCGACCAAGGGCTGAATGCAGGCGACCGGATCGTCGTCAAGGGTGGAGTGCTGCTCAATGATTAATAAAATCATCAGTGGCATAATCAGCACCTGTCTGCGCAAACGGCTCGTTGTAACCGTCGTGACGATCCTGCTTGCCGTTTTCGGTTATTACTCCTGGACGCAAATGGCGGTCGAGGCGTATCCGGAAATCGGCGATGTCACAGCACAGGTCACGACCCAGGCACCGGGACTGGCCTCCGAAGAAGTCGAACAACAGATAACCATCCCGTTGGAGAGGGCCTTGGCCGGCACACCCGGTTTGTCGACCATACGTTCGAGCAGCACATTCGGCCTGTCCCTCATAACAATAGTGTTTAGCGACGGCGCCGAAGACTACTGGTCGCGCCAGCGGATAACCGAGCGCATCAGCCAGGTCACCCTCCCTTCCGGCATCCAGCCGGGTCTTGATCCGATATCCGGTCCGGTCGGCGAAATCTATCGCTACACACTGGAGTCGGACGCCAAGAACCTGATGGAGCTTTCGGAAATCCAACGCTGGATCGTCATCCCGGCACTGGAGCAGGTGGCAGGCGTGGCTGCCGTCACCAACTTCGGCGGTTTCACCATGCAGTATCAGCTTGAGCTCGATCCGGCTCAACTCCTGCGTTACGGGATCGGCCTGAACGACGTGGTCACGGCGATCAACAACAATAACTCGAATGCCGGCGGCAGCCGCATCTCGCGCGGCGAGCAGGGCTACGTAATCCGCGGCATCGGGTTGGTGCGCACGCTGGGCGATCTCGGCAGTATCGTCGTCACGCAACGAAACGGCGTGCCGATCCTGGTGCGCGACCTGGGCAAGACAACATACAGCCATCAGGAACGCGAGGGGATTCTCGGCAAGGACGCCAACCCTGACACGATAGAAGGCATCGTTGATATGCTCAAGTATCAGAACCCGTCGCAAATTCTGAAAGGCCTTCACGCCAAGGTCGCGGAACTGGGCAAGCAACTGGAGCCCATGGGAGTTCGCATCGTGCCGTACATCGACCGGGACGAACTGGTCCAGAATACGGTTCACAAGGTCTCCCATACCGTACTTGAGGGGATCGGGCTGGTGTGTATCGTGCTGATACTGTTTCTCGGCAGTCCGGGCAGCGCCTTGATCGCTGCGGTAACCATTCCGCTCTCTCTGGTTGTGGTATTCATCCTGATGCACTTCACCAAGATGCCGGCAAACCTTTTTTCACTCGGAGCGATCGATTTCGGCATCATCGCGAATGCTGCGATCGTGGTTACCGAGGCCGTCCTGCAAAAACGGGAAGCGAACCCTGCGGCCCTTTTGAGCGAGACAGATGTGCTTGCGGCAACAACGCAAGTGGCACGACCGATTTTCTTTGCCACACTCATCATTATGACCGGCTACCTGCCGCTGTTTGCATTTGAGCG